>JAKLHH010000003.1 GCA_022710245.1 Myxococcota bacterium | reverse complement strand
CCCGGAGTTCCCCGAGGTGCGCAACCTGCGCCCGGCGATCGGGTCGTTCTTCACCCCCGAGGACGTCGACGCCTCCCGCCGCGTGGTGCTGATCGGGACGCTGGTCAAGCGCGAGCTCTTCGGCGAGGAGAACGCGCTCGGGCGCTACGTCCAGGTGATGGGCACCCCCTTCCGCGTCATGGGGATCATGGAGCACCGCGGGACCTCGCTCGGGATGGACCTCGATGACCTGGTCTTCATCCCGGTGACCGCGGCCAAGCGCCTCTTCAACACCGAGGGGATGGCGCAGGTCATCGTGCAGGCGCGGAGCGACAGCGCGATCCCGCAGGCGGAGGTGGAGATCCGCGAGCTGCTCAAGCAGCGGCACAACAACACCGAGGACGTCACCGTGGTGACGCAGACGCAGATGCTCTCCACGCTGAGCACCATCCTCGACGTGCTCACCGCGGCGCTGGCCGGGATCGCCGCCATCTCGCTGGTCGTGGGCGGGATCGGGATCATGAACATCATGCTGGTCTCGGTCCGCGAGCGGACGCGCGAGATCGGCCTGCGCAAGGCGGTGGGCGCGCGCTCGCGCGACATCCTGGCCCAGTTCCTCGTGGAGTCGGTGGTGCTCTCGGTCTTCGGCGGCGCCATCGGCCTGCTGCTGGCGATCGCGGTGCAGCTCCTGGTCGGGCTCCTGGTGCCCTCGCTGCCGCTCGCCATCACCCTCTGGGCGGTCGCCCTGGCCCTCAGCTTCTCGGCGGCGGTGGGGATCTTCTTCGGCGTCTACCCTGCCCGACGGGCCGCGAAGCTCGACCCGATCGAGGCGCTGCGCACCAACTGATTCTGGCGTAGAATGCCCGTGGCCAGCCAGGTCAGCCGAGAGGTCGCAGCGATGGGCAGCCCGAAGACCCACGAGTGGACCATCTACCCCTACCTGCTCGACCGCGAGCAGCTCGACGATGTGATCGGCTCCAACGACGACGCGCTCCGCGCGCGGGTGGAGCGGCGCGCGAGGCAGCTCGGCACCGACAAGATCCGCTCGCTCGCCCTGCCCTTCTCCGAGGTGCTCGACGAGATCTTCGGCGGCGACGTGGAGCGCGACCACGAGCTCGAGTACCGGCTCGCGCTGGTGCCGCTGATCGATGTGCTGGGCGAGCGCTTCCGCTTCGACTACAGCCGCCAGCGGAAGAACCTGCGCGAGCTCACCTGCACGTTCGATCCGGAGCTGGTCTGGGACATCCTCACCGCCGCGGGGATGCGCGTCTTCGCCAAGGCCTGGCTGGGCAACAAGCCGCTCTGGCCCTTCCGGACCTACCGGCCGCCGCGGGTCGTCTGGCCCATCACCGCGATCCTCGACCACGCCACGCTCGCGGCAGCGACGGAGCAGGCGGAGGAGACCGCCGCGATGGACCCCGAGGAGCTCGACTTCGCCATCGGGGACAAGCTCGACATGGGCCCCTGGGAGGCGGTCGTGCACACGGAGTGGGTCTGGGGCATCTGCGAGCTGCTCTTCAGGGCCCGAGAGCTCGCCAGGCCGGCCAGACGCGCGCTCGCGGTGGTGGTGGAGTAGCCGACGATCGTCGGCCCGGTCGGCGGCCCCGAAGGGCAAGAGCCGCCTCGCACCCTGCAGCGCGAAGCGGCCCGAGGAGGCGGAGCGAGGAGAGGATCCGAGCGGGTGGACGGGGCGGGCGAGGCTCTAGTACGGATGCCCCGCGTTGGGCGGATGAATCTGGAAGTTCCCTCCGGAGAGGCAGCCCATCGCCGCGACCCACGCCAGCGCGGGGTCGGTCACGGTGATGTCCTCCAGGCAGCCCTTGGTGTTGGGCGGCGTGTTGTAGGTCCCGGTGCCGTCGGCGTGGAGGACCAGCGCACCGGCCGGATCCTTCACCTCGATCTGGTACCGGTCGTGGTGCGTGCCCGGCTCGCTGTGGTCGAACGCGTGGACCTCGAAGGTGTACCCGTCAACGCCGTTGTAGCTGCCGGTGCCGCCCCAGATGGCGTAGTTCGGCACCGCCTTGGGGACATCGGGACCGGCCAGCGTCGGGTACAGCTTGCAAGACAGGTAGGTCACCACGCCGTGGAAGTGGTTCTGGCCGTTCTTCTGCTTGCCGCTCTCGTCGAGGTGATCGACGTGGTTCCACTCGCCGCGGACCGAGCCGTCCTTCATGGTCATCCCGTTGCCGCCGAAGCTGTCGCGGGTGTCGCCCTTGCCGAAGGTCCCGATGCCGGTCACCCAGCAGCCACCCTCCTCGGGGGGCTTGAGGTCCGGGGGCGGCGTCTCGGGCAGGCAGGCCGTCCCCTCGGGGACGTCGGTGCAGTCGCCGAGCATCGGGAAGGTCGTGGAGGCCGCGTCGTCGTCCACCACCGAGCCACCGCAGGCGCCGATCGCGAGGGCGACGGCGATCGCCACCAGCTGCAGGATCGAATGGTGCATCGTGCTCTCCTTGTGCGTGATCATCGTGAGAGGGAGACGTAGCAACGGACATGCCGCCCCCTGCCGCGAGGAGGCGCCTGTCATCTGGACCGGTTGCGTGGTCGGAGCGTGAGGGGCCGGGCGCCCTCCACAGGTCCGCGGCGTGATCACGCAAGAACTTGCTTGCGCAGTGGACCGCCGGGCGGCAGCGGCCGGCCGCCCTCAGCGCAGCTTGATCACCTTCAGGGTGGTGCGCCCGCTCCGGATCCGGACGCTCAGGGTGCGGCGCAGCCCGCGCTCCCGGTTGACCAGCAGGATGGTGTGGCGGCCAGGCGCGAGCCGGTGGTGCAGCAGCGGGGTCGGGCGCGGCGGCTGGCCGTCGATGGACACCTCCGACCAGGGGATGGTGTTGAGGTTCAGGAAGCCGCTCCCTCCGCGGCGCGGCTTCTTCGCGGGAGCGGCGGTGGGTCCCTCGTCCTCTCCCTCGGTGTCCTCCACCGGCGCCGCGTCGGGCGCCGACGCCTCCGCGCGCGCCACCGCGTCAGGCCGAGGGCGGTGACCTGTCCGCGCGTCGACGGGCCGGGCGGTTCGCGCGTCACGCCCGCCGGCCTGCGCCTCGCCCGGCGGGGTGCCCGACCGACGGCCGAGGAGCAGGGCACCTCCCAGCGCGACCGCGAGCAGCGCCGCGACGGCGATCGCCGCCGCCCGCCAGCGCCAGCGCCGCCAGCCCAGCGGGGCCGGACCCGCCGCCTCGCCCTCCAGCACGCGGGTCATGAACTCGGAGTGGAACGTCTCCGCGGCACGGCGGATCATCGCGAGGTCAGGCGGGTCGCCGAACTCGTGCGGGCCCGAGGTCCGGTCCTCCCAGGGCGCGGCGTCGGGCTCGGTCGAGCCGGCCTTCGACTCGCTCTCCGCCGGCGCCGGATCGGGCGGCTCATCCTCGAGGGGCAGCGTGCTCATCAGCTGGCTCAACCGCTGCGGCGGCGAGGCGACGTCCTTCGCCTCGCTGCCGTCGGTGCGCGTCGCGACCAGCAGGTACTCGCCCAGCTCCTGCTCCATCTCGTGCGCGGTCGCGTAGCGCCCCGCCGGGTCGAGCTGCGTCGCGCGCCGGATGATCTCGCGCACCTGCGGCGGGATCTCCACGTCGACGTCGGGCAGGCTCGCGCGCCGCGCGGCCTCCAGGATCTCCAGGGCCGACTCTCCGGCGTAGGCGCGCCCGCCCGTCACCAGCTCGTAGAGGACCAGGCCCGCCGAGAAGAGATCGGTGCGAGGGTCCACGGGCAGGCCGCCCGCCTGCTCGGGCGACATGTACGCGATGGTGCCGGCCCGCCGGCCACCCAGCTCGCCGCGGTTCGCCAGCTTGGCCACCCCGAAGTCCACGATCTTCACCTCGCCCTCGCTGGAGACGAGGATGTTCCGTGGCTTGATGTCCCGATGGATGATCCCCGCGGGCCTGCCCTGCTCGTCGAGCTTGCGGTGCGCGTAGTCGAGCCCCTTGCAGATCTCGGCGGTGATGTAGGCGGCGAGCGGGACGTCGACGCGCTGCCCGGTCCCTCGCGCCCCCAGGGCGAGGTCCGCCAGCGAGGCGCCGTGCACGTACTCCATCGCGATGAAGAGATCGTCGCCGACGCGACCGAAGTCGAAGACCGGGACGATGTTCCCGTGGTTGAGCGTGACGAGGAGCTTCGCCTCGCTGACGAAGAGCCGCGTGAAGTAGGGCGAGCGGGCGAGCTGCGGATCGAGCCGCTTGATCACCAGGCGCTTGACGAACCCCTCGGCCCCGAAGGACTTGGCCAGGTAGATCTGGGCCATCCCCCCGGTGGCGATGAGCCGCGTCAGCCGGTAGCGTCCAAACCGGCAGGGGAGCCGCAGCGGAGGGCTCTCGGGCATGCTCGCGAGGCTGATCGCCCGGCTGGTCATCTGTCACTGCAGACTATATCATGCAGGGCGTTCGCGCCGACGAGTCGCGCTCCTGCCATGCCCAACGGACCTGCCAGCCCTGCGCCCTCGAGGATGCCGCGTCTTGCGAGGAGCCTCGCGCTGCTGGGCGTGCTCGCGCTCGCCGGTTGCCCGAGCGGGCCGACCCCGCGCGCCGACGATCCGAACACCCACCGCGTGGCGCTGGTGACCTCCCCGGGCTGCTGCCAGGCGCGCCGCCTCGTCGGCGAGCTCCAGCGCGCGCTCGCCAGGCGCGGACCGGTGTGGCGGCTGCAAGGGGCGCCCCCCGCGGCGCCGCCGGATCCCTCGTCCGCCGCCGCGGTGCGGACCGCGCTCCGGCAGGCGCACACGCACTACGTCTCCCTGCGCCTCGACCGCGCGCGACGGGAGCTGCAGAGCGCGGTCGCGCTGGTCGAGCAGACCGCCGCCCTCGGGGTCTCGCCCGACGAGCTCGGCCGGATCCACCTCTACCTCGGCGCGCTCGCGCACGCCGAGCGGCGCTCCGCCGAGGTGGTGCGCCGCGCCGAGGCTGCCGTCCGCTACGCGCCCGAGCTCCGCCCGGATCCGGACGTCTTCTCACCCCCGATCCGCGAGGCGGTGGAGGCCGCGCGACGTGCGCGGCAGCCGGTCGAGCTGACCATCACCTCCGAACCACCCGGCGCGGACCTCACCTGGGACGGAGCCGGGCGCGGGCAGACGCCGCTCGAGCTCAGCCACGAGAGCCGCGGTGAGCACTTCCTCCGCCTCGACCACGCGCTCTGCGAGCCGTGGCACGAGGTGATCCGCCTCAGCACCGGCGCGGCGCTGCGGGTGAAGCTGCGCCCGGCGCCGCCCTCGCAGATCGCCGCGCTGCTGCGCACCCGGCCCGAGCTCTTCGAGCAGGGGGTGGCGCTGCTCGGCGTCGAGGCGGTCCTCTGGCTCAGCGAGGATCGCGGCGCGCTGCGCCTCGAGGCGCGGGCTCGCGGCGGGCAGCTGCGCTCGGCGCAGCTCCCGGCCGAGGCGAGCGGGCCAGCGCTCGAGCGAGCGCTCGCCGAGGTGCTGCCGCCAGCAACCACACACTGATCAGCAGATGAGGCGGCGCGTGCGGGCTCTGCGGTGGCCCGCCGGTCGTTGACCTAGCCCTCGGGCGAGAAGGTCTTCTTCAGGCCGAGGGTCCGCATCTTGTGGACCAGGGTGCGCAGCGGCATGCCGAGCGCCTCGGCGGTGCGGGTCTGGTTCCAGTCGTGGGCCTTGAGCGCCTCGAGGAGCAGCCCCGCCTCGTAGCGCCGCAGCTTGTCCTTGATGCTCCCGGCCTCTCCCTCCGGGAGCGCCGGACCGGCCGCAGCGGGCGCCACCGGCGCGGCCGCGCGCCGCACGCGCTCGGAGAGGTCGTCGACGGTGATGGTCTGCTCCTGGGCGAGCAGCGCCGCGCGCTCGATGACGTTCCGCAGCTCGCGGACGTTGCCCGGCCAGCTGTAGTCGGCGAGCAGCCGCTCCGCGCCCTCGTCGATGCGCCGCACCTGCGTGCCGTTGGTGCGGTTGGCGAGCGCGAGGAAGCGCTGGGCCAGGGGGAGGATCTCCTCGCGCCGCTCGCGGAGCGGCGGGATCTTGAGCGAGAGCGCGTTCAGCCGGTAGAAGAGGTCCCAGCGGAAGCGCCCGTCGGCGCACATCACCTCGAGGTCGCGGTGCGTGGCCGCCACCACGCGCACGTCGACGGCGAGCTCCTTCGTGCTCCCGACCCGCGAGATCCGCTTCGTCTCGATCACCCGGAGCAGCGTCGCCTGCGCGGACGGCGAGAGCTCGCCGATCTCGTCGAGGAGCACGGTGCCGCCCTCGGCCTCCTCGAAGATGCCGTTCGCCTGGCGGGCGGCGCCGGTGAAGGCGCCGCGCTCGTGCCCGAAGAGCGCGCTCTCCCGCAGCTGCTCGGGGATGGCGCCGCAGTTGAGGCAGCAGAGCCGACCACGTCGACGGCTCGCCTCGTGGAGGGCGCGCGCCAGCACCTCCTTGCCGCTCCCGGTCTCGCCGAGGATCAGCACCGGGGCCGCCGACTCGGCCACCCGGCGCACGGTGGCGTGGAGCTCGAGCATGGCGGGGCTGCGCACGACGGCGCCCTCCCCGTCCGCCTCCCAGGCGGGCGCGGCGCCTCCCTCGGCGACCACCACCCGGGTCCGCTTGCTCGCGCGACGGGCCGCCAGGCGCACCGCCTCGAGCAGCCCCTCCACCGAGCTCGCGTGCTCGGGGTAGCCAGCCACGCCGCAGACGAGCTGCGGCTCGCCCCGCGCCCGCTTCGCGTGGATCGCCTCGGCCAGGGCGAGCGCCTGCTCCCGCCCCGACTCGGCGAGGAGGATCAGCACCGAGCTCGGGTCGTGGAGGGCCATCGCGTCGACGGGCCGGAGCAGGCCGCGTACCCGGCGCGACCAGCGGCTGAGGTGGCCCTCCTCGGGATCCTCGGCGCGCACCATCAGCACGGCCAGCGAGCGGCTGAAGGTCTGCGCCCGGACCAGCTCCTCCTCGAGGCGGCCCTGCAGGCGGTCGTGGCTGTCCAGCCCGGCGAGCGCCTCCTGGGCGGGCGAGAGCACGTGCACCACCGCGGTCACCGCGCCGAGCCGGACCTCGTCCCCCTCCTTCAGGCGGCTGCGACGGATCTTCTTCCCGCGCAGCAGCGTGCCGTTGGTCGACTCCAGGTCCTCGACCCAGACCACGCCGCGGATCAGCTCGAAGCGCGCGTGCTGCCGCGAGAGGCTGCGGTCGCGGACCGGGAGATCCGCCGGGCGCGCCCGCCCCACGACCAGCGACTGCCCCTCGACGAGCGCGGCCATCTGGCAGCCGTCGCGGTGGTAGAGGAGGAGCGAGACGTGAGGCTCGGCCGTGAGGCCAGAGGCGCCGGTGCTGCCCGGCATGGTCGCCGAGGTGACGGTGGTGGTGAAGGTCCGCCCGGTCAGCTCGTCACGCGTGGCCATCGATGGCTGATTCTAGCCCAGCCGGCCCTCGAGATCGACGGGTTCGGAGCGGGCCCGGACGGGCTCTCGGGCCGCGTCAGCCCTGGGGCGGCTCGGGGGTGGGCGCGCCAGCGCGGGAGCGCCGCCGCTCGCGGAGGAACTCGATCACCGCGGGCATGATCGAGATGATGATGATGGCGAGGATGACGTAGTGGAAGTTGCGCTTCACGCTGGGGAGGTTGCCGAAGAGGTAGCCGGCGAGGGTGAAGCCCACGACCCAGGAGATGCCCCCCGCGATGTTGAAGATGGCGAAGCGGCGGTAGCGCATCTTGCCGATGCCGGCGACGAACGGCGCGAAGGTGCGGATGATGGGGATGAAGCGGGCGATGACGATCGTCTTGCCGCCGTAGCGCTCGTAGAACGACTGCGCCTTCAGCAGGTGCTTCTTGTTCAGCCAGCGCGAGGTCTCGCTGCGGAAGACCCTGGGCCCGATGCGGAGACCGATCGAGTAGTTCACCGCGTCCCCGAGGATGGCCGCCGCGCAGAGGATGACGATGGCCGCCGCGATGCTGATCGGCGAGCCGCTGAGGGCCGCGATGGCTCCCACCGCGAAGAGCAACGAGTCGCCGGGCAGGAACGGGGTCACGACCAGCCCCGTCTCCGCGAAGACCACGAAGAAGAGGATGACGTAGACCCAGACGCCGAGGCTGGTGGTCCACTCGGTGAGGTAACGGTCGAGGTGGAAGAAGATGTCGATCAGGTGACGGATGAAGGCCATGCGCTTGCTACCCTGCCCTTTGAGTCCTTGTATCGCCGTCGGCGATTCGGCGCGGACCCTAGCACGGTGGGCTGCGGGAGGCTATCCCCACCCTCTACGCCCTCTACGGGAAGATGATCGGACCTTCGTCGCCCGGGCCGGCGGCTTCGCCGCGGGCCTCGCCCGCTCCATCGGGGAGCTTGTTTTTTGGGTCGCTGGAGGTTCGGCGCAGATCTCGAGCCGCGGCTCCGCGTCTCGCCACGCATCATTCCCGCGACGAGAGGCCGTGCAGAAGCGCCTGCGCTCGAGAGGCGCGCCGGGGACGAGCACACGCTTCGGCTCGCTTGGGGCTCCCCGATGGAGCGGGCGAGGCCAGGGGCCCGGGCTCGGGGCAACGTGGCTACCGCCAGCGGCCGATCGCCGGAGGGGTCAACGTGGCTACCGCTAGCGGCGGCGAGAAGGAGCTGGGCGAGAAGGAGCTGGGCCTCAGACCTCGATCTGCATCCCCATCTCGACCACGCGGTTCGGCGGGATCCCGAAGAACGCCGTCGCCGGGCGCGCGTTGCGCGAGAGGAACGCGAAGATCGCCTTCCGCCACCTCGGCATCCCCGACCTCCCCGAGGTGAGCAAGGACTCGCGGCCGAGGTAGTAGCTGGTCTCGCCGAGCGTGACCTTCAGCTTCTTCCTCCGGCAGCTGCGCAGCAGGTCGGGCACGTTCGGCGTCTGCATGAACCCGTACCGTCCCACCACCTGGAAGATGCCCTGCCCGAGGTCACGCACCTCCACCCGCTCGTCCTGCCGCACCTCGGGCACCGACTCCGTGACGATATAGAGGAGCACGACCTGCTCGTGCAGGACCTTGTTGTGGTGCAGGTGGTGCAGGAGCACCGGCGGCACCATGTCCTGGTTCGAGGTCATGAAGACCGCGGTGCCCTTGACCCGGGCCGGCGCCTCCTTGGCCAGGCTGGAGAGGAGGTCGGGGACGGGCAGGAACGACTTGCGCAGCTCGGCGGCGAGCGCAGCACGACCGCGCTTCCACGAGGTCTGCAGCGCGAAGAGCGCCCCGCCAATGAGGAGCGGGACCCAGCCGCCCTGGGTCACCTTGGTGAGGTTCGCCAAGAGGAAGGCGGAGTCGATGAAGAGGAACATCCCCATCAGCAGCGCCGCCTTCCAGGTCGCCACCTTCCACCGCTCGCGCATCACGATGAAGATGAGGATCGAGGTCATCGTCATCGTCCCGGTCGCTGCTGCCCCATACGCTGCGGCCAGCCCCGAGGACGAGCGGAATGCCAGCACGAGCGTGCAGCAGGCGAGCATCAACAGCCAATTGATCTCCGGGACATAGATCTGCCCCTTCTGCTGGTGTGAGGTGTGGACGATGGTGAGGCGGGGACAGTAGCCGAGCTGCACCCCCTGCTGCGCCAGCGAGAAGCCTCCCGAGATGAGGGCCTGCGAGGCGATGACCGCGGCCACCGTGGCGATGCCGACCAGCGGGTAGAGGGTGCCCGCGGGGGCCATGGCGTAGAACGGGTTCGCGACGCCAGCTGCGCCCCGTGCGAAGGCGCCGGCAGCCGCCGGCAGGTCGCCCGCGCCGAAGAGGCTGATCCCCAGCTCATTCTCGCGCTCGACATCGAGGAGGACCGCCCCCTGCCCCAGATAGTTCAGCATCAGGCTGGGGTAGACCACCGCGTACCAGGCGAGCCGGATCGGCCCGGCGCCGAAGTGTCCCATGTCCGCATAGAGGGCCTCGGCTCCGGTCAGACAGAGGACGACGGGGCCCAGGATGAGGAACCCGTGCCAGCCGTGGTCGACGAAGAAGCGAGCCGCGTGGACCGGGTTGGCGGCGGCGAGGATGGTCGGATGGCGGACGATCCAGAGCAGCCCGAGCGCGGCGATGGCGACGAACCAGACCCCCATGGCCGGCCCGAAGATCGCCGCGACGCCGGCGGTGCCTCGGCGCTGGAAGAGGAAGAGGCCGACCAGGATGGCGAGGGTGGCTGGCACGATGAAGGGCTTGAAGACGTGCGTGGCCACCTCCAGCCCTTCGACCGCGCCGAGGACGGAGATGGCCGGGGTGATCATCCCGTCTGACATCAGCAACGAGGTGCCGACCAGGGCGAGGACGACCGCCACTGGCCGCCCGACACCACCGCCCGGCGCCCGTCCCCCGCCGGTGATGAGCGCGAGGAGCGCCATGATGCCGCCCTCCCCATGGTTGTCCGCCCGCATCACCGTGGTCAGGTACTTGATCACAATGACGAGGAGCAAGGACCAGAGCACGAGCGAGAGCACGCCGAGGATGTTGGCCCGCATCACCGGCATCGCGTGGCTGCCAGTGAAGCACTCCTTGATGGCGTAGAGGGGCGACGTCCCGATGTCGCCGTAGGCCACGCCGAGGGCTCCGAGGGCGAGCACCAGCTTGCCCTTGCGGGTCTCGATCTCGGCGGTGGCCGGCGCGGCGCCGTCGTCGGCCGTGGCCGCGGGTTCAGGGGATCGGGACGTATCGAGCATCAGGGGTCACCGGTTGCAGACGATCCCGGCGATGATCATCAGCACCATTGGTACACCAACCCATAGCAGGACGTAAACGGGGGACTTCTGCGGCTGCTCGGTTGCCGGGGCGGCGGGCGCGGTGGGCTCGGGCTCCGGACGCTTGTCTTCCTTGCGATCTCTGGCCATTACGGCTCTCCTCGCTGCAAGTCACGGGTTAATGGTCGCGATCTGGCCGCGCCAGATCCTTCTCAACCGCGTGGGCGAGGCGGGCCGCGAGGTGGGTGGGCCGGTCCAGGGTGGAGCACGCCGCCCCGAGACGGCTGGCGCACCCAGAGGTTCAGGTAGTGATAGATGAGACGGAGGCCGCGAGGCTCGGGCGGCGCGAGCTGCACCTCGCCGAGCCGGAGGACGCTGCTGGAGGGTGCGGGTGCGGTCGGATCGGAGAGCCGCCCCTCGGGGGTGTGCCCTGGCTCTGGGAGCTCGAGCGTGGAGGTGCGACCCGGGCAGCTGGGATCCAGGCAGAGCGGAGCCTCGGGGGCGCGTGGGTGCGGCTGCAGGCGGTGGAGCCCATGGAGGGTCGCCCCGCCGAGGAGCAGCGGGAGCAGCCAGAGCACGGCCCAGCGCCGACGCCTGTGCATGCCGAGGGACATCGCAGCCGCAGTCTAGCCTCCCGGCCGGACGAAGCCCAGGTCAGAAAAAGCGCCATTGCCTGCCGTGCGGGAGCCATTGCCCACCGTGGTCTGCACTCGCAGACGCCACTGCAAGCCCCTGCAGCCAGATCCGCCCCGGCGGGCGGCTGGCATCTGCCCGGAACGACGAGCCTGTCTCTGGCCTGACGGCTGCACAGGGTGACGGCAGCCCTGGAGACTACCATGCGTCTTGGCCTGATCACCCTGGCTGTGCTCGTCCCACTCACCGCGTCGGCTGGCGGGGTCGCCTTCCGCGTGCAGCTGACCCGCGAGCGCGTCGCCCCTGCGGGCGGCCTGTCCCGCGGTCAGGCCACGCCGCCCCTGGTGCGACCGCTCGCACGGCCCCAGACGCAGCGCCACCAGGTGACGCGGGTGCTGGCCGCGACGGCCAGCTCGCAGAACCCGGCCGTGAGGCAGGTCCGGCAGCGGATCCTCGACCGGCTCCGCGCCGGGGCCACCCTGAGCTCGGTCCGGGCCGACGTGGTCACCCTCAGGCTCCTCTCCGGCACCAGGACCGCGAGGCCGCCGCGCCTGGGCCGGCCCCTCAGCCGGCCCCAGCTCGTCCGGAAGCTCACCATCCTCCGCCGCGCCGAGGGCCCCCAGCTCCAGGTGTTCGGCCGCGAGCGGGTGAGGAACCCGCTCGGGGTGCTCTGGAGCCGGAGCCTATCCCAGCAAGCGCAGCTCGCCCTCAACTAGGCGCACCGGCTGCAGCTTCTCCCGACCGCGCGCCCTCAGGACTTCGCTGGACCTGCCGATGTACCTCTCAGGCCCGGAGGGACCATGGCGTTCACTGTCTTCGAGGAGCTCTGGTTCGGCGAGTCGCCGGACTCTGACGCGGAGCGCGCGGCGGCAGAGAGCCTGGCGGCCCAGGCGTCGCGGATCCTGGTTCTGCGCCCCTTCCCCGCGTCCGCGCAAAAACTGCTGGCGCTCACCAACGACCCCGACTCCTCGGTCAAGCAGATGCAGCAGGTGATCGAGACCGATCCCTCGCTGGCCATGCGCGTGCTGCGGATGGTGAACTCCGCCGCCTTCGGGCTGCGCGCCCGCTGCACCTCGGTCCCCCACGCCATCGTCCTCCTCGGCCGGAGGGTGCTGGGCGAGCTCGCGATCGCGCTGTCCGTCCTCGAGATGTTCAAGGCCGGGACGGGCCCCCACCAGCTCTGGCTGCGCCAGCACTCGAGCGCGGTCGCCGGCATCGCGCGCCAGCTCGCGATGGTGCTGGCGCTCCCCGCAGCCGACCTCCTCACCATCGGGCTGCTGCACGACATCGGCAAGATGTTCGAGCTGCAGCTCGGCGACGATGACTACCCCGACCTCCTCGACCAGGCCGGCGGCGAGCGGGACGCGGTCCACCTCCTCGAGCGCACGCACCACGGCTACGACCACGCGGTCCTCGCCGCCCACGTGCTCAAGGGCTGGAAGATCCCGGAGCCCGTCCCCACCCTGGTCGCCTGGCACCACCAGGCCAGCCGCGCCTTCAAGGCTGGCGGCGATCTCGCCCGCCAGACCAGCCTGATCCGGCTCGCCGATCAGCTGAGCTACGCCTTCGAGGAGACCGCCGGGCAGGACGAGGAGATGTACGGGCGGATCGCCGAGGACGAGGCCGCCACCTACCTCGGGCTCTCGGCCAGCAAGCTGATCGAGATCTGGACCGAGCTCCGCTCCGTCAGCGTCGACAGCCAGGGCCTCTTCGCCGCCTGAGCCTGGCGCCAGCCCCTCGCGGCTGATCACGACCTCCCTTCCGGGTTATCATCGGAGTACACCGTGTCGCGGAGGCGTCATGCGAGACCTCGAGCTCGTGGATCGCGGTGTGGTCATCCTCGCGCTGGGCGCGCTGGCGCTGAGCGCAGGCTGCGAGTCCTCTCCCGGGTCACGCAGCGACGTCCGCCTGGATGGGATCCCGGTCGACGGCGTGCGGGTGGACGCGCCGAGGGATGGACCGCCGGCCGGCGACGGACCGCGCGCCGACGCGCCGCGCCCGGATCATGGCCAGGCCTGGGAGCACCCGCCGCCGAAGCCGGACCAGGGCAGCGGGAGCTGCGCGGCCAAGGCGCTGCTCACCTCGCTCGGCAAGACGCACCTCCTCGCGGGCGCCGCGATGCAGGACGCGACCGCGAAGGCCGCGCCCTTCGACCTGCGCTACCAGTACCTCGCCGGCGGGATCTTCGACGGGAGCTCGCCGTGCGCGAGCTGCGCCACGGGCTGCACCGCGGGCGGCAAGTCGTGCACGAACAAGGTGGGCTGCGGCTGGTGGGGCTGCTGGCAGTACGATCAGGTGGCCCCCGGTCAGTTCATCCGCGACTTCCTGAGCAAGACGGCCGCGGACAAGCAGATCCCGATGATCACCTACTACGAGATCCTGCACGCGAGCGGCGTCGCCGAGGGCAAGCCCGAGGTGACCCAGGCCGCGACCAGCGCCGGGCTGATGGCGCGCTACCTCGCCGACTGGCGCTTCCTGCTCCAGCAGATCGGAGCGCAGGCCGCGATCCTGCACCTCGAGCCCGACTTCTGGGGCTACGCGCAGCAGGCGGGCGCGGACCCGACCAAGCTGGCCGCCGCGGTGGCCTCGGCGAACCCGACCGACTGCGCGGCGCAGCCGAACACCATCGCCGGGCTCGGCGCCTGCATGATCTCCATGGTGCGCAAGTACGCCAAGAACGCCAAGGTGGGGCTCCACGCCAGCGCCTGGGGGAGCAACATCGACGTCAGCCTCAACACCAACCCCGCGCTCAACCTCGCCGCCGAGGCTGGCAAGGTCGCCGACTTCCTGCTCGCCTGCGGCGCCGACGCGGACCTGATCGTGGTCGAGGCCTCGGATCGAGACGCGGGCTACTACACCTCCCTCGGGCAGAACCGCTGGTGGGACGCGACCAACCAGAAGCTCCCCACCTTCGATCAGCACTTCGCCTGGGCCAAGGCGCTGGCAGAGAAGGCCGGCAAGCCGCTCCTCTGGTGGCAGCTCCCCGTCGGCAACCTGGCGCTGCCCAACAAGACCGACCAGTGGCAGGACAACCGCGTCGACTACTTCTTCGGCCACACCGCGCAGATCGCGCAGGCGCACGGTATCGGCATGGCCTTCGGAGCAGGGGCCGCCGGGCAGACCACGCCCGAGACCGACGGCGGCAACCTGATCGCGAAGGTGAAGGCCTACGCGTCGGGCGGCGGGCAGGCGCCCGTCTGCCCCTGATCTCGGCGCGCGGTCCCACTCGACCTCGCGCGTCACCCTCGACCTCGCCCGGTCCCACTCGTACTGGCGCGTCACCCTCGGGATCGCGGCGTTTCCCCTCGCCAGGCGCGACGGAAGAGAGGCAGAATAGCCTCGCCCGCAGGACCGTTGTCCTCTCCACCTTTCCCGAGGTCAGACGCAATGCGAACACGACTCCTGATGCTGCTACCGCTGGCGTGTGCGGGGCTCGTCGGCTGCTCGGACAGCAGCCCGACAGCAGGGGACGGCACCATCGCCGATACGCTCCTCCCGGCCGAGGCGCGCGTCGACCTGAAGAGCGACCTCTCCCTGGCGCCGATCGTGGACCTCCGCGCCGACGTGAACCGCAACGGCGCGGTGGACCTCACCGATCCCACCGAGGACAAGGACGAGGACACCTGGGACGACAAGCACGGGGCGATCTTCCTCGCCAACCTCGACGACGACAAGAACACCTGCCCCAAGTCCGGCACCGACGTGGCGCTGGCGATGTGCAACGACGGCGCCGACGAGGTGGTGAACGGCCCCGACGACCTCCTCGACCTGGCGCCGCTGAAGACCGTGCCCTGGCCAGGCGCCCCCGCCGACGCCGTCGGGACCATCACCGTCAGCGACGCGGCCAAGAACACCGTGCGGCTCTTCCGCAAGCAGGGCAGCGACCTGGTCGTGTTCGCGCCCGAGAAGGACACCCTCAGCGCGGCCGAGCTCCGCGCCGGCGTCGAGCTGGCGCTCGAGGGCAAGGACGTGGTGCGCGACGACTCCGTCTGGGACGGCTTCGTGGACCTCACCTTCACGGTCAAGGCCGCCTCCATCGTGACGCCGGTCAGCGACAAGGTGCGGCTGCGCGTGGCGCCGCTGATCCTGCAGCACCACCTGAACCCGCCCTCCTACCTGCTGGCGACGCAGATCCAGGGCGACCCGGGCTCGACGGCGTTCCTCAAGGACTTCACCGCCGCGATCACCGCCGCCGGGATCGCCAAGCCGCTGGTGAAGCTCAGCATCTACGACCAGTGGACGCAGGACCTCTTCGAGGTCGCCACCATGTCGATGCCGGCCGTGGGTGGCCCGCACGTCATCACCGTCTTCATCCGCTCGGCCAACGTGGAGAACCCGAAGAGCAAGACGAGCCCGCTGCGCGCCGCGGGTCAGGTCGTCTTCAACCTGCGCACCAAGGACGTGGCGGCCATCCAGCAGTTCGACATCAACCACGCGATGGACATGGACTCGCTCAACTCCTTCGGCAACACCGAGACGGTCCCGCCCTACAGCCTGGACGGCAAGAGCTATCCGCTCGGCCGCATCTTCCGGGGCAAGACCGCCAGCTTCTACCCCGACCCGAAGATGACCAAGCTCTTCGAGTCGCAGAAGGTGCAGCCGCCGCTCTACATCGACACCTCCTGGCTGCTGGTCGGGCACGTCGACGAGACGATCACCTTCGTCAAGGCCTCGACGCCGCGCGGCTGGGCCCTCGTCGTCAACGACCCGGTGATGGCGAAGACGATGCTCGAGCAGGCCTCCAAGGACGGCTTCGGCGCCACCAAGGTCTTCGAGGGGATGAGCTGGTACGACAACTGGGGCAAGCCCTACTCGGCGGAGACCACCGTCGACGGCATCCTCGCCGACACCGGCGTGATGGCGGAGAGCGCCAAGTCGGCGACCGAGATCGCGGGCCAGCTCGCCACGATCAAGAAGGAGACGGGCATCACCGACGCCGAGATCCTCCACCTGCCCTTCCTGCACTGGACGGTGATGGGCCTGGCGGTGGCCTACCAGGTGGGCACCGTGAACGGAGTCTCCCTCGGCGACGCCCACTACGCGATGCCGGAGCCGCACGGCCCGATCATCAACGGCAAGGACCCCTTCAAGACCCAGGCGGAGGCGGAGTTCGCCAAGGTGGGGATCACCGTGCACTGGGTGGAGAACTGGGACCTCTACCACGCCCTCGACGGCGAGATTCACTGCGGGTCCAACACCGCGCGCCAGCCCCCGAACCTCAACTGGTGGGAGACCGGACGATGACGCGAAACGCACTCTCTCTGACCCTCTGCGTCGCGGCCGCAGCGCTGCTGCTCTCCGCACCGGCGAGCGCGGCGCCCTCCTCGAAGCGCTACCAGGCCGTGCAGGCCCGCATCGCGGCGGCGCGGCAGGCCGACCGCCGCTCGTTCCAGTCGCTGGCCAGCCTCAAGGCGCGGGTGCCCGAGCTCGACCGCAAGAAGCGCGGCCGCTACGCGGCGCTGACCCCGATCCTCCGGGCGATGGGCCCGGGCGCCCTCCTGCCCATGCTCGAGGAGCTCAGCGCCTCGCGGCCCGAGACGCTGACGGGCACCGCGCGCACGGCGTGGCGCGGGGGCCTGCTGGAGGCGCTCGGCGCCCTCCACGATCCCGCGGTGACGCCGGTCGCGCGGCGGGTCATCGACGACGAGAGCGACCCCGTGGTGATCCGCGCCGCGGCGTCGGCGATCGGCAACGTCGGGGACCAGGAGGCGCTGGACGCCCTGCTGCCGCTCGCCGCCGCTCCCGGCCCGAAGCAGATCCCGGTCATCCTCGGGATGGGCGAATGCCGGCGCCTCGCGGCGGCGAAGGCCCTCGCCGCGCTGCTCGCGAAGCACCCCGGTGAGGACGTGGCGACGGCGCTGGTCAAGGCGCTCGGTGAGCTGGCCACGGCCTGGGCCTGGCAGACGCCGCGGCTCGCCGCGCTGAAGGAGGGTGACGCGGTGCGCGCGCTGGGCGCCGCCGCGCTGGTCGAGGCCTACGCCCGCCATGGCGGCGCGGTGCGCGAGGCGGCGGTGAAGGCGGTCCTCCTCGTCGACGCGCCGCAGACCCCCGCGCTGATCGAGAGGGCGAAGGCGGGTGCCTCCGCCGGCACGCAGGAGGCGCTCTCCAGCCTCGCGGCTCGCTTCGCTGCGAGCCCGTTCCGCCGCAAGTAGCTCCGCCCCGCCCTCGCAGATCGTTTGTCCCACGCGCTCCGGGCTGTCGTAGTCCGGATCAGATGCCACCCTCCCCGTCGTCGCCCATCGCCTGGGTCCCGGTGATTCCCTTGCCGCCGCCGGACGGCCTGACCGCTTGCTGGTCGCGGCTGCTTCGCCCGACGTACCCCTCCGGGCGCACCTGGGCGGCGCCGCTCCGGCAGGCGGCGCCGCTCCGACTTCACGGCCGGCGCCGGCTGCCCTATGCTCACCCGCATGCGAGCTCTCTCCTGCTTCGCGCTCCTCGCGGTCTCCGCCTGCGCCACCACCCTGCCCCCGAGCGTGGTCGGCGAGCCGCGGCAGCGCTCCGGCCGCTACTGGTACTTCGTCGACAACCTCCGCCGCGCGCCGGGGCCCGCGGGGGCACACCCGTCGCTGCGCCTCTGGGTCGCGCTCCCGCCCGAGCGTCCGGGGCAGGCGGTGCGCGTCGGCGCCTTCTCGCCAGCGCCGACCGAGCTCCTCGTCGACGCGGAGACCGGCACGCGGGTCGCGTTCTGGCGCCTCGAGCCGCCGCTCGACGGGCGGCCGCTCGTCTTTCACTACGACGTCGAGGTGACGAACCGCGCGCTCCGCTTCGCGCTCGACGCGCGCCGCGTGCGGCGGGTCGCCCCCGGGAGCCCCGAGGCCCGCCGCTTCCTGCGCGACGAGCCCTGGCTCGAGCAGACCCCCGAGCTGGTCGCCCGCGCGCGCGCCGTCGCCGGCACCGAGACGAACCCGCTGCGTCAGGCCCAGCTCGTCTTCGACTGGGTCGTCGCGAACGTCACCTACGACTACCCCGACGTGAAGGATCGCGGCGCGAGGAAGTCCTTCGCCTCGCTGCGCGGCGACTGCGGCGAGTTCAGCCACATCTTCATCGCCATGATGCGCGCGCTCGGCGTGCCGGCGCGCTCCGTGGTCGCCAACTGGTACGAGGGCAGCGGCCACGCCTGGGCCGAGCTCTTCCTCCCGCCCTACGGCTGGGTGCCCGTGGACACCTCCGTCGCACAGATGATCCACAGCGGTCTCAAGGGGCAGCTCCGCGAGGCCGAGGTGCTGCGCTTCATGCAGACGCGCGGCCACGCCTCGCGCGACCCGCGCTCGCTCTTCGGCGCCCTCTACCCCCATCGGCTCGAGGTCTTCGTCGGTGACAACGTCGCGCTCGGCGGGCGCACGGAAGGGGCGAGCCGCACCTTCCAGTTCCTGCAGCCAGGCGGCAGCAACGCCTGGCCCGCGGGGGTCGTCCTCGAGGGCGTGGCGCCGGGCGCGGTGCACGGCGGCTTCTACCTCTGGGGCGACGGGCGCGCCGACGAGGCGAGGGCGCGTGCGCACGCGCTCGAGGAGCTGGCGTCAGGCTACCTGGCGGCCGGCCTCCACGCCCGCGCCGCGGAGGGACTGCGCCGTGCCCTGGAGCGCAAGCCGCGCAGCGCGATGCTCCACTTCCAGCTCGGCCAGGCGCACCTCGCGCTCGGACGCACCGCGGAGGCGCTGCGCGAGCTCGAGGCCACGCTGCAGGGCGAGGGCGGCAGCCTGAAGAAGACCACCGACACCTGGGCGCACATCCTGATCGGGATGATCCACGACGGCGCGGGGCGGCGCGCCGAGGCGGTGCAGCACTACCGGGCCGCGCTGGCGGTCGGCGCCGACTTCAAGGGCGCGCGCAAGGTCGCCGAGGGGTTCCTGGCCAGGCCCTACCAGCAGCCCGCCACGCGGCCCTCGGACCGTCCGTGAGCCCCTCCGCCCACGGGTTGCTCCTCGTGCTCGGCCTCGCGCTCGGCCTCGGCCTCGGCGCCGGCTGCCGTACGTCCACGCCGAGGAGCGCCGGCCCGACCGACCCCCGCGAGCTCGCGCGCGAGCTCTTCCGCGAGCTGATCGAGCTCGACACCACCGAGCACCAGGGGAGCGGGCGCGCGGCGCAGGCCATGGCCAGGCGGCTCCGCGCGGCCGGCTTCCCGGCCGGCGACGTCGTGCTCGCTGGTCCGCGGCCGCGCAACCTGAACCTCGTCGTGCGCTACCGCGCCGCGAGCAGCGCCCGCCGGCCGATCCTGATCTTCGGCCACCTCGACGTCGTCGAGGCGCGGCGCAGCGACTGGTCCCTCGACCCCTTCACCTTCGTCGAGAAGGACGGCTTCTACTACGGCCGCGGCGCCGAGGACATGAAGTACGAGGACGCCGAGATCGTCGCCAACCTCATCCGGCTGCGGCGCGAGGGCTTCGTGCCCGCGCGCGACCTCATCGTCGCGCTGACCGATCACGAGGAGGCGGGCGACGCGAACGGGGTCGAGTGGCTGCTCGCCCACCGGCGTGAGCTCATCGACGCCGAGCTCGCCATCAACCTCGAGGGCGGCGGGGGTGATCTGCGCGGCGGCAAGCGCATCCTGATGGAGGTGCAGACGAGCGAGAAGGTCTACGTCAGCTTCCGCCTCGAGGCGCGGGAGAGCGGCGGGCACAGCTCGATGCCGGTCAGGGAGAACGCCATCTACCGACTGGCCGCCGGGCTCGGGCGCCTGGCCGGCTTCGCCTTCCCGCTGCAGCTCAGCGAGACCACCCGCGCCTTCTTCGCCCGCGCCGCCGAGCCCCGCGCCCGGGCCGACGTGGCGCGCATGCTGGCCGCGCCGATGGACCCCGCAGCCGCCGAGCGCGTGGCCGGGACCTCGGCCTACTACAACGCCATGCTGCGCACGACCTGCGTGGCGACGCGCCTCGAGGGCGGCCACGCGGACAACGCCCTCCCGCAGACCGCGCGCGCGCTGATCAACTGCCGGCTCCTCCCCGGCGAGCCCGTGGCGCAGGTGCTCGCCACGCTCCGCCGCGTCCTCGCCGACCCGAAGATCGCGGTGACGCAGCTCGAGGCGGCGGTGGCCGCGCCGGCGTCACCGATCCACGCCGAGCTCTTCGGGGCGGTCGAGCGCATCACCGGCGCCATGTGGCCCGGCGTGCCGGTCGCGCCGGTGATGTCGACCAGCGCCACCGACGGGCGCTTCCTGCGCCGCGCCGGGATCCCGACCTACGGCGTCTCGGGGATGTTCCTCGACATCGACGACGTGCGCTCGCACGGCAAGGACGAGCGCATCGCCGTGGAGAGCTTCCACGCCGGCGTGGAGTTCATGTACCGGCTGCTCAAGGTGCTGGTCGGACCTGCGCGCTGAGGGCGCGGTGCCGATGCTGGCTCCGCCAGCCCGCGCTCGCTGGAGCCTTCGAGGCGATGGCGGACGCGTGGGCGCCAGTTGACGCACCACCGCCTTTCGGGCTATTCAGCAGCATAGAGAGGAGTGCTGCGTCACGGTGCTGCGCCGCTTCACCAGCCGACCCCACCGCTCGACGCTCCTCATCGTGTCGCTCGCGGTCTGGTTCGCCGCGCTCCCCTCGCTCGCGGTCATCCACCTCGGCACCTCTCCCCACTGGTTCTGTCCCGAGCACCTCCGCTACGAGGAGCTGCGGCCCGGCGCTGGCGGGACCGCCCGCGTGCCGCTGGCCGACGCCTCGGCGAGCTCGCTCTCCGGCGATCCCTGGAGCGCGCTCCGCACCCACCTCCGCTGCGACATCGCCAGCGACTTCGTCCATGGCAGCGCGCTCTCCGCTGCCCAGCTGCAGCCGCTCCCCTGCAGCGATCTCAGCGCCCCCGCGCTCGTCGTGCGCGAGGGCTTCACGCCCATCCTCGTCCTCGGCGTGGCGCCCAAGCACTCTCCGCCGCTCGCCTGATCCCCGGCTTCATCCGCCCCGCAGCACGACTGGCGAGAGATCGCGACCGCACGCCGACGCGCGCCGGAGCGATCCACACGAGAGAGAGGTGCTCCCATGGGGAGAGGTCGAGCCACGCTGCTCGTCTCCATCCTGTCCGCGACCTGGCCGTCGCCGGCCTCCGCCGGCGCACGCGGCCTCACGCTCGAGCAGGCGATCCGGCTGAGCCTGGCCCACCCCCGGCTGCTCGCCGGGCGCGAGGCCGTGAACCAGGCCCGCGCTGACACGAGGACCGCGTCGCTGGCCCCCAACCCGACGCTCGGCGTCGAGGCGGGGATGCTGCCGCTCAGCCGGCGCTACTCCGTCGACGAGCCGGGGGGGCCGACCGAGCTCTCCGCCGGGCTCAGCTACCCGGTCGACGGGTTCCTCTTCGGCAAGCGCTCGGCGGCCAGGGCCAGCGCCGACGCCGCGATCACCGTGGCCGAGGCCGAGCACGCTGACCTGGTCCGCCGCCGCACCGCGGAGACAGCGCAGGCCTTCTACACCGTGCTCGAGGCCGCGGCGCTCCTCGAGGTCGCGCGACAGACGGTGACCAGCCTCGCGCAGGTCGAGGCGGCGACCCGCAAGGCTGCGGCGAGCGGCGGCCGGCCGCAGGTCGAGCTCGCCCGCGTGCGGCTCGAGCTGCTGACCGCCCGCCGCGAGGAGCGGAGCGCCGGCGCCGCGGTGGTGAGCGCGAAGGCCGCCCTCGCCGCGCTGCTCGGCGACGCGCGCGGTGGCGCCCTCGAGCTCGACGGCACCCTCGACGGTCCGCTCGCGGCTCGACCGCTCCCGCTCGAGGCGGCCTGCACCATGGCCGCCGGCAGCCGTCCCGACATCCTCGCGCTGCGGCGCAAGGTGACCAAGGCGAAGAAGGACATGGTCGTCGAGCGGCGGAGCGCGTACCCCGAGACGACGCTCGGCCTCTCGGTGAGCCACCAGTTCCAGCGCAGCATCGGCGCGCCCGATGTGACCGCCTGGGGCGCCAGCCTCGAGGTGGCGCTGCCGCTCTTCAACCGCAACCAGGGCAACCGGGCCAAGGCGGCCTCCGCGGCCTCGCAGAGCGAGCATGAGCTGCAGGCCGCGCTCGTCGAGCTCCGCGCCGAGGTGGCGCAGGCCGTGCAGGGTCTCGCGACCGCCCTGGAGAACGCGCGCGCCGTGGCGCAGACCGAGCTCGGGATCGCCGCGCAGGTGCGCGACAGCTTTCGCAAGGCCTACGAGCTCGGCGGGCGCTCGCTGGTGGAGACGCTCGATGCCCAGCGCAGCTACCGTGAGACGTATCGCGCGTACATCACGAGCCGCGCTGACTACTATCGCGCGCTCCACCGCTACCACGCCTCGCTCGGACAGAAGGTGACCCCATGATCGACACGTTCCCGAAGGTCGAGGCCGAGGCCTCGCGCCCTCTCCCCGCCTCCGACGCCGAGCCGCCCCGGACGGGCCGCCTGGCGCGGATCCAGTTCTTCCTCTGCCTGGCCGTCACCACGGCGATGCTCGTCTATCTCCTCTGGCCCGCGCGCAAGGGGGAGACCGCCGGGCCCTCCCCCTCGCCGGAGACGACGGTGCACCTGACCGCGACCGGCCGCATCCAGATCCAGCCCGGCTCTCCCCTCGAGCAGAAGCTGCAGCAGGTCGCGGCCCGGAGCACCGCCATCGCCGCGCCGGTGGTGACCGTGACGGGCACCGTCGTCGCCAGCCTGCGCCCGACGAGGACGGGCGGCAGGGCCTGGCAGTTCAACTCCCCCGAGCTCCTGACGGCCCACACCGACTGGCAGAAGGCGCTCGCCGACATCACCTTCTCGCGCCGCCAGCTCGACACCATCCGCCAGCTCGCCGAGAACCGGGTCCGCGCCCAGGGCGCGCTGGTCACGCGCCTGAGGAAGCTGGTCGAGGCAGGCACCGACACCGAGAAGGACCTCGCCGCCGCGCAGACCGAGCACCTGCAGGCCCAGATCCAGGGCCGCAAGGACGTCCACGAGGCGGAGACCGCGCTGCGCCTCGCTCAGCGCACCGAGGCGGCGCTCGCCCGCCAGCTGCAGCAGGCGGGGCTCGATCCCGACCTGCTCCGCCAGTCCGAGGGCGAGATCGACGTGGTCGTCGCCGACGTGCCCGAGGCGCTGCTCACCCGGGTCAAGCTGGGGCAGGCCTGCGAGGCGCTCTTCGTCGGGCTCGGCGGCAAGCCCTTCGCCGGCACGGTGCGCGCCATCGCCCCGGTGCTCTCGAAGGAGCGGCGCTCCCTCCGCGTGCTCTTCACCATCGACGACCCGAGCGACCTCCTCCGCCCCGGCATGTTCGCCGACATCGGCCTGGGCACCGACTCGCGCCAGGCGCTCCTGGTCCCGCTCGCCGGGGTGATCCACGTCGGCCGTGGTGACTACGTGCTGGTCCGCGAGGGCAGCGCCTTCCGCGTCAGCCCGGTGCAGGTCGGCGAGCCGCGCGGCGGCGAGGTGGAGGTCCTCGCCGGGCTGCGCGCCGGCGACCGGGTGCTCGGCGAGGGCGCCATCCTGCTCAAGCCCTTCATCGTGGAGGCGCTGCAGCGGCTCGCACCGCCCGGCGCGAGCGGCTCATGATCGGCCGGCTGATCGAGCGGGCGCTCCGCCGGCGCTGGCTGGTGCTGATCGGCGCGCTGGGCGTGGTCGGCCTGGGCGCCCTCGCCTACCTGCGGCTCCCCATCGACGCCTACCCGGACATCGCCGCGCAGGCGGTCTGGGTGGTGACGCCCTACGCCGGCCGCGCGCCCGAGGAGGTCGAGCGGCAGGTGACGGTCCCCGTCGAGATCGCCATGCGCAACGTCCCCCGCGTGGAGACGGTGCGCTCGCAGACCATCTTCGGCCTCTCGCTGGTGCAGCTCCTCTTCGAGGAGGGGACCGAGACCTACTGGGCGCGGCAGCGGGTCCAGGAGAAGCTCGCCGGGCTCGAGCTCCCCGAGGGGGTGAAGCCCGACCTGGCGCCGATCGCCTCACCCTGCGGCGAGATCCTCCGCTACGAGCTCGTCTCGGACGGGACCACCGACCTGATGGAGCGGCGCACCCTCAACGAGTGGGTGATCATCCCGCGGCTGCTCCGGGTGCCCGGCGTGGCCGACGTCTCGAACTTCGGCGGCCTGGCGAAGCAGGTCGCGGTCACCTTCCAGCCCGGGCAGCTCGATCGCTACGGCCTCACCCTCGACGACCTGATCAAGGCGATCCAGGCCAACAACGCCGCGGCCGGCGGCAGCGTGCTGCCGCGCGGCAGCATGTCGCTCGTCATCCGCAGCGCCGGGCTCCTGGAGAGCGTGCGGCAGCTCGAGAGCACCTTCGTCAAGTCTGTCGCCGGCACGCCGGTCTACCTGAAGGACGTGGCCACCGTCGGCGAGGGCGCGATGACCCCCTCGAGCATCTACGCCAAGGACCGCACCGACCAGTCCGTCGAGGGGATCGTGCTGCTGCGCCGCGGCGAGAACCCCTCGCGCGTGCTGGTCGGGGTGCGCGAGGCGATCGACGAGCTCAACCAGACCGAGCTCCCGCGCGGGGTGCGCGTCGTCCCCTTCTACGATCGCCAGCACCTGGTCGACAGCACGCTCGGCACGGTGGCGCACAGCGTCTCCCTCGGCATCACCCTGGTCGTCCTCGTCCTCCTCCTCTTCCTCGGACGCCCGGCGATGGCCGCGCTGGTCGCCGTCACCATCCCCTTCGCGCTCCTCTTCGCGCTGGTGCTGATGTGGCTCACCGACATCCCCATCGGCCTCCTCTCGGTGGGCGCCATCGACTTCGGCATCATCGTCGACGGCTCGGTGATCATCGGGGAGAACATCGCCCGGCGGCTGGCCGAGGCGAGCCGGCAGGGACGCCCTGACGTGCTCCGCGTGGTCCTCGCGGCGGCCCGCGAGGTGGAGCGGCCCGTGTTCTTCTCCATGCTGATGGTGATCGCCGCCTACCTGCCGCTCCTCGCGCTGACCAGCATCGAGGGCCTGCTGTTCCGGCCGATGGCGCTCACCATGGTCTACGCGCTCGGCGGCGCGCTCCTCTTCGCGCTGTTCGTGGTCCCCGTCCTCGCGACCTTCCTCTTCCGGCGAGGCTACGAGGACCGTGAGGGCCGCCTCGCCGCGCGCCTCCGCGCCGGCTACGCGAGCACGCTGCGCACGCTCCTCGCGCACCGCTGGCTGGTCGTGACCGGAGTGGTCTGCGTCCTCGCCGTGGTCGCGCTCCGCGTGGTGCCCCGCCTCGGCGCCGAGTTCCTGCCCTACCTCGACGAGGGGCCGATCTGGGTGAAGGCGAGCTTCCCCGAGGGGACCTCGCTGCAGCAGACCGCCGCCTTCGGCCGCCAGATCCGCCACCTCGCGCTCGAGCTCCCGGAGGTGAGGTTCGTCTCCGCGCAGGTGGGACGCACCGAGGCCTGGACCGAGCCGTTCCCGCCGAGCCGCATCGAGATGATGGTGGGCCTGAAGCCCCAGCGCGAGTGGCGCCGCTTCGCCTCCAAGCAGGAGCTGGTCGAGACGCTGGGGAGCAGGCTGAGGCGGGAGTTCCCGACGACGCGCTTCGTCTTCACCCAGCCGATCATCGACATGGTCACCCAGGACACGAACGGCACCTCGGCGAACCTGGCGGTGCAGTTCTCCGGTCCTGACTCGGAGGTGCTCCTCTCGCTCGGGCGCCGGACCCTCGAGCTCCTGCGCCGCGTCCCCGGCGCGCGCGACGTGAACCTGGAGCAGGAGGGACCGCAGGCGCAGCTCCAGATCGTCCCCGACCGCCAGCGCTGCGCGCGCTACAACGTGCGGATCGAGGACGTCACCCGCATGATCGACGTCGCCCTCGGCGGGCAGCCGGTCGCGAAGCTCTACGAGGGGGACCGGCGCTTCGACATCGTGGTCAAGCTCGACCGCGCGGTGGTCGCCTCGCCACAGGCGATCGGTCGGGTGCTCCTGCACACCCCCGAGGGGCAGCCGGTGCCGCTCGCCCAGGTGGCGCGGATCGAGGTCGCCGACGGGCAGACGCTGATCGCGCGGGAGAACGGGCGCCGCCTCCTCACCGCGCGCTGCGACATCGTGGGCCGCGACGCGAGCGGCTTCGTCAAGGAGGCGCAGCGGCGCTTCGAGGCCGAGCTCGGCAAGAGCGTGCCCGCGGGCTACCGGGTCGCCTGGATGGGGATGTTCGAGAACCTGGAGCGAGCCGGCAAGCACTTCGGGCTGCTCATCCCGGCGACGGTGCTGATCATCTTCCTCCTCCTCTGGACGACCTTCGGCTCCTTGCGCTGCGCCGCCCTGGTCCTCGCCGGCATCCCCTTCGCGTGCGTCGGCGGGATCCTGGCGCTCCACGCGCGGGGGATGCACATGAACGCCTCGACCGGCATCGGCTTCGCGGCGCTCTTCGGCATCTCGATCATGAACGGCGTGCTGATGGTCCGCGGCATCCAGGCCATGCGCGAGGCGGGGCTCGCGTTCTGGGACGCGATCGTGGCGGGGGCGCTGCAGCGGCTGCGCGCCATCCTGGTGGCCGGCATCGTGGCCATCCTCGGGCTGCTCCCCGCCTCGATGGCGACGGGTCTCGGCTCCGACGTGCAGCGGCCGCTGGCCACCGTGATCGTGTGGGGGCTCTTCAGCTCGACGGTGCTGACGCTCTTCGTGGTGCCGGTGCTCTACGGCATCCTCTCGCCCTCGGCGCCGCGGGCGGCGGCCCGCGATCAGGAGTGCGATCAGGAGTGCAGCACGGGCACGACGTAGCAGAGGCCGCTCGAGCCCCCACGACATCTGTCCCACCGCAGATTGAGCAAGGATTCTCGTGGATGATGGGCCGCCTCGACTGGCAAGGCGCTTGCGTTAGGGGAGCGGCAGGAGAACCCAAATGAGAAAACTGATCACAGCCCTCTGTGTTTGTCTGGGACTCGCCGGAGCCGCCTTCGCCGCACCTCAGCAGCCGCCGCAGCGCACGAACGAGCAGAAGTTCGCCGAGATCGTCCGGTCGGCCCAGAGCATCCACCCGGCGGATCGCGCCGGGTACATCCAGAGCTGGTCGAAGACCATGGGCCTGCCGAGCTCCTACTCCCGGGGGATCTATTCGAACCTCGGCAGGAGCGGCGGCGTGAACACCTATACGGCGAGGGACCTCTCGAAGAAGCCGTATCAGCCGACCTACCGCTGAGCCTCACGGCGCCCTGAAGACCCCGCCCCGCCCGTCGCTCCCCGCTGGTAGATCGATCGTCCCCGACCCACCGAGCGTCCCCCCGGTGACCTCGGCGCGCGCGCCGCGCTGGTAGGCGAGCTCCTCGGTGACCTGCGTCAGCGCGAGGTCGTAGCGGCTCACCCGGATGGTGCTCGCGCGGCCGAGCGTGCCGTGCACCTGCAGCGCTCCGCCGCTGAGATGGAGGTCGCTCGCCACGCGCAGCGTGCGCCCTGCCGGCACCACCAGCACCGACCCCGGCTGCCGCAGGCCCAGCCCCGAGACGGTGAGGTCACGCTCGAGGGTGATCGTGGTGCCCGGCTGCTCGAGGACGAGCGCGCCCAGGTGCAGCACGAGCCCCCAGCGCTTGAAGCTCGCGGCCGCCTTGCCGGCGGGGTTGGAGACGGTCAGCGTCCAGGTGCCGTCGGGGTCCTCGCCGAAGAACGCATGCGTGAGGACCAGCCGCTTGAGCCCCTGCTCGGGGTGCGGGTCTCCGAGGAGCGGGTTCGCCGGGTTGGGCAGCTCGCTCGAGGGAGCCCAGAGGCGGCTCGAGGTCTTGCCCTTGCTCAGCACGATCTCCCACTCGTCGCGGTCGCCGCCCGTCACCTCGAGCAGCACCTCGACGCTCTCCAGCGCCTGCTTCGCGGCTGCCGGCACGCTCACGTCGACGCTCACCGTCTGGCCGGCCGCGTCTCCGGCGGCGATGGTCTGCCGCTCGCTCGCCACCTCGAGCGCGCCCGTGGTGTGGAAGGTCTCGGCGGTGACGTAGGCGGTCCGCCGCGCGAGCAGGGCCAGCGCGGTCACGTCGGGCAGCCCGAACCCGTAGCTCGGGTTGAAGCGCAGGCCCGCCGCGTTGGTCTGCCACCCGGTGTGCTTCACGCCGCCGACCGTCCAGGTCGACGCGGCCGACTGATCGCCCTCGTCGACCACGCGGCAGGTGCGCGCGAGGAGGTGCTTGGCCATGCGGACGTCAGCGCCCGGGTTCGCCTGCTTGAGCACGGCCATCATGCCGGCCAGCGTCGGCGCGGCCGCCGAGGTCCCGTCGAACTGCGCCGTGTAGTCGAGGTCGTCGAGGTCCGGCAGGAAGACCGAGCTCGTGTTCCCGTCGTAGTTGTTGCCGCGGCGCGTCCGGCGATCGGTCGCGTAGACGCCGAGGCCGTCGGCGTAGACGGTGTCGCCCTTGACGCCGGCGAGGTTCCAGTAGGAGCTCTCGCTCAGCGTGGCGACGAAGACCGACGCCCCGAAGTTGCTGTAGCGCGCGACCTGGCCGTTGCTGCCGACGGCGGCCACGTTGAGCACGTAGGGGCTGGCGTTCTCGAAGTTGGTGTTGGCCTCCTGCTGGCGCGTGCGCCGCATGTTGCCCGCCGCGAGCGTGGTGATGACGCCGCTCGCCGCCGTGCGAGCGATGGCGCTGTAGACCTCGCCGTAGGTCTCCGGCGCGTCGAAGAGGATGGTCTTGGTGCTCGAGTTCTTCACCTGGATGACCGGCGCCGAGGTGAGGGCCGTGAGCTTCGCCAGCTCGCCCGAGCCCATCTGGTCCTGGTACTCGAGCCCCGCCTGCCAGTAGTAGCCGACCGGGTGGACGTACCAGTCGTCGATGCCGGTGTTGTGCTTGGCGTTGATCGAGGCCACCTGCGCGCCCGGCGCCAGCCCGCGGATGCCGATCCCGTTGCCGCCGATGGCGGCCGCCACGCCGGCGACGCAGGTCCCGTGCCCGTCGGTGTCCGTCAGGTGCGCGCCGGTGCCTCCCGCGACCAGCCCCTTGCTGTCGATGTCGACGCTGAGGTCCCGCCGCACCGCCAGGTCGGGGTGATCGAGCTCGACGCCGTCGTCGAGGACGCCGATGACGATGCCCTGGCCGGTGTAGCCCCTGGCCCAGACGTCGACGATGCGCGCGTCGAGGCCCGCGTTGTGGATGGTGACGGCCGCGAGCGCCTTGCCGTTCTGCGCGGTGCTCGCCGGGAAGTCCATCACGGCGGGCGCCTGGTTCTGCAGGTTCCACTGGCCCGGCAGCAGCGGACGCGCCGCCGAGTAGGCGAAGTAGGGATCGTCGTAGGAGGAGGGGCCGCTCTCGCCGCAGGCGGCCAGGCAGACGGCGAGGAGCAGCAGCCTGCGACGCGGCCGGCAGGTCCGGGAGGTTGTGGCTGGCATCCGCCAGATCATCGGCGAGACGATGCGATCGTTTAGCGGATGGTCGCCTCGTTGCGCCTACTGCAGGCCGGCCCCGCGCAGGATGTTGCCGTTCTCGCCGACGAGGTAGAGCCCGCTCGCGCCGTCCGCCGCGACGGCGGTGAAGGTGTCGACGCAGCCCGTGAGCACCTCGTTGACCGCCGCGCCGTCGTAGTGAAAGAGGCGGCCGTCCTCGCCTGCCAGCCAGACGCTCTTCTCTCCCCGCGCCCAGACCGAGGTCAGGACCGCGGACTCGTCGAAGCCCGGCGGCGCGAGCCCCCCCCAGCTCCCGCCCTGGTAGCGGAGCATCACCCCGTTGCCCACCGCGAACGCGAGCTTGCTGTCGACGACGAAGACCCCGTTCAGGGCCGCGCTGGTCAGGCCCTTGCCCTCCTGGTGCCACGTGCTCCCGTCCCAGCGCAGGATGGTCCCGCTGCTGCCCACGGCCACCACGTTCGTCGGCCCGCTGCCGTGCACGTCGAGCAGATCGGCCGCCGAGAGGGAGGAGGTCAGGAGGCTCCATTTCCCGCCCGCCAGGTGCAGGATCGTCCCGCCGAGCCCGACCGCGACGCCCTTTCCCCCGGAGTGCCAGACCCCGCGCAGATCCTTGCTGGTGGGCGAGCTCATCGTCGACCAGGCGCTCGCGCCGCGCTGCACGATCTTGCCGCCGCTCCCGACCGCGATGCCGTCCCAGACCGCGAGGAGGTCGAAGCTGCTGGGAGGCTTCTCCTGCGTCCAGGCGCCGCCGGTCCGCCGCAGGAGCAGCCCCTCGTCGCCCACCGCGGTGGCCGTGGTGCTGTCGCTCCAGAGGTCCCGCAGCGAGGTGCCGTCCGCGGCCTCGCCGCTCTCCGGCAGGGTGCCGGCGAGGAGCGTGAACCCGTTCCCGTCATACCTGAGCACGATGCCACCCGAGCCGGCGAGGAAGACCTCGCCTGCGCTCCGACCCCAGATGGCCTCGATGGTGCGGTCGCTGAGGGCTTGCGCGACCTCGAACCATGGGCTGCCGCTGGCGGCGCCGCGCCGGTAGACGTGCCCGCTGGCGCCCGCCGCGAGGACGTACCCGTCGTTGCCCCAGACCGCCTCGAGGTCCCCGCTGATCGTGACGCCCGCCTGCAGCTTCTCGGCCACGCAGCCGCTCGGCTGGCAGCGCAGGATCGTCCCGCCGTCGCCGACCACGACGCCCTCGACCGGGCTCGCGGCCCAGACAGCCTGCAGGTTCGAGGTCATCGTCGAATCGCCGACCTCCTTCCAGGTGCCGAGGCCAGCCGAGTGAAGGACCGAACCCTTGTACCCGACGGCGAAGAGGCCCGCCGTGAGGCCATCCGCCGAGGCGCTGCCGCCGATACCCTCGAGGTCGCCCCCGCCGCTGGCCGTCTGGAGCTTCCAGGCGGCGTACGGCGCGGTGCTGACGTAGAGATCGCCGTCTCCGCAGGCCGCCCAGAGCTGCTGGTCATGACCCCAGAGGCCGCTCACGCTGCTGGTGAAGGCAGGTGAGCTGTTCTGCCAGACCGTGGCGTCGACCGGGAGCTGGAGCACGCCGTCGCCGCCGCTGAGCAGCAGGTCACCGCTGGTGCGCCAGATCGCGTGCATGGTGTCGTTGATCTTGGTGTCGTAGCTGAACCACTTGCCGCTCGCGTCACGGCGGAGGATGGTGCCGCCAGCGCCCGAGAAGAACAGGTCCGTCCCGCGGCTGGCGATGCCGCGCAGCGCGCTCCCCTGGGGCAGGGGGCGCTCCCAGCAGAAGCCGCTCCGGCAGAGGGGCCCGCCCGACGGGGTGCCCTGCTCGGCGCGCGGCCCCGGGGGGCCGTCGCCGCCCTCGGTCCAGCCGGCCTCGCGACGACCCGCGCTGGAGCCGCTGTCCACCGAGCCCGCGTGCAGCGACACCAGCCAGTGGCAGCCACCGGCGAGGAGGAGCACGGCAATGACGAGGGCTGCGCGGGTCATCCTCACCTCCAGGGTACGCGCTCGCCTGGCCCTCGTCGAGTGACGTACGTGGTCAGATGGCATGGGGACGCGAGAGCCGCGTGGCTCGTGCGACCCGCTCAG
>JAKLHH010000299.1 GCA_022710245.1 Myxococcota bacterium | reverse complement strand
CGCGAGCAGCCTCCTGGATCGGATCGCGGCCGTGCTGCCAGCGGGCGATCTCCTGCGCTCGGCGCGGCGGACCTTCCTCGCCGAGGTGGCCATCAACGGAGCGCCTGGGAGGAGCCTCCCCTGGGGCCGGGTCACGCGGCACCTGCTCGGGGACCTCCGGCTGGCCCGCGTGCTCGAGGCAGACCTGCGCGGCGTCGAGCTGCTGCAGGTGCCCTACGGGACCGCCCGCGAGCGCTTCCAGATCGGTGACCACCACGACAGCGAGCTGCGGTCCTTCGACAGGTACGTCGTCCTGCTCCAGACGCTCGCGGCGCGGCGACAGCTCACCCGCGCTGCGCTCGGGCTGCGGCGGAGCGCAGCCAGGACCGGTCGCTATCCGGATCCGTCCTCGGCGTCGCTCGACGAGCTGCGGCGGCCGGATCCGCTGTCAGGCAAGCCGCTGGTCTACCGGTCCCTCGCTCGGGGCGCGTGCCGGATCGAGATCGCGGGCGGGCTGGATCTCCTCCACGACGTGGGTCAGGACTGGACGCCGACGATCCTCTTGCCATCTCCGGGGTCCGCTGCGAAGGAGTAGGTCGCGAACGCCTCGACGACGGTAGCCTCGGCGCACGACGCTGGGTCCGGAGGGGCTGAAGACCCAGCAGTGGCCGAGCGATCGTGAGCGCCAGCGCCGCTCCCCGGGCACACCGGTCATGGCACGGTCCTGGGCGCGGGCGCGTGGCAAGCCCTGGCCCGCCGCCGCGCCTCGCGGTAGGGTAACGGTCCAGCGGCCCCGGCCGCCCCGCAGGGAGCCTCGCATGCTGCTCGCGATCGACGTCGGCAACACCAACACCGTGATCGGCGCCTACGACGGGGAGACGCTCCTCGACCACTGGCGCATCGCCACCTGGGAGCAGCGCACCTCCGACGAGTACACCATCGCGCTGCACTCCCTCTTCGCCATGAAGGGGCTCGACCTCAAGCAGATCAGCTCGTGCATCGTCGCCTCGGTGGTGCCGGGGACGGTGCAGCCGCTGCGCTGGGCGCTGGAGGACCGCATCGGCGTCAAGCCCGTCGTCGTCGGGCCGGGCGTCAAGACAGGCATGCCGATCCTCTACGAGAACCCGAAGGAGGTCGGCGCCGATCGCATCGTCAACGCGGTGGCGGCCTACGCCCGCTTCAAGCCGTCGGGCGTGATCGTGGTCGACTTCGGCACCGCCACGACCTTCGACTGCGTCAGCCCGGCGGGCGAGTACCTCGGCGGCGTCATCGCGCCGGGGATCGGCATCTCCGCCGACGCTCTCTACCACCACGCCGCCAAGCTGCCGCGCGTCGAGGTCGATCGGCCCACGCACGTGGTCGGGCGGAACACGGTGGTCAGCATCCAGGCCGGCCTCTACTACGGCTACGTTGGCCTGGTGGACGGCCTGGTCACGCGGATGGTCGCCGAGTGCGGCTTCCCCGTGCGCGTGGTGGCCACCGGCGGCCAGGCCAAGTTCATCGCCAAGGCCTCGACCACCATCGAGGCCGTCGACGACCTCCTCACGCTGACCGGCCTCAAGCTGATCCACGCGCTCAACGTCTGAGAGCCAGCCCCCGCCAGAGCCCGGAGCCCCTCGTCGACGGGTGCCCGGCGCGCAACTTCGCTTGACCAGGGCAGAAAAACGATCTAAGGACATAGCCCTCGGCGAAGCAAAGGATTGCGAGTTCAATGAAGAAATACGAGACCAAGGATCTGCGGGACGTGGCGTTCGTCGGGCATGGACGGTCCGGTAAGACCTCCCTGGCCGAGGCCTTCCTCTTCAACGCCAAGGCCACCAACCGCCTGGGCAAGGTGGACGACGCCACCTCGAACCTCGACACCGAGCCCGAGGAGATCAAGCGCAAGGCGAGCGTCCAGTGCTCGGTCGCCTACTGCGAGTGGAAGAAGGCGAAGATCAACATCATCAACACCCCCGGCGACGGCAACTTCACCGTCGACGCCGAGCTGGGCATGACGGCCGCCGACGCCGCCGTGGTGGTGGTGAGCGCCCCGGACGGGGTCCAGGTGGGCACCGAGCGCGCCTGGGACATCACCGGCCGGCTGCAGATGCCGCGCATGGTCTTCATCAACAAGCTCGACCGCGAGCGCGCGGACTTCGACCAGGCGCTGAAGGACGTCAAGAGCATCCTCAGCGACAAGTCGGTCGCGCTGCAGATCCCGATGGGCAAGGAGCAGGCCTTCGCCGGGGTCATCGACCTGCTCTCGCTCAAGGCCTTCACCTTCGACGACGAGGGCCGCAACCTGAAGATCGGCGACGTCCCCGCGGACCTGAAGGACGACGCCGCCGCCGCGCGCGAGGCGCTGATCGAGGGCATCGCCTCGACCCGTGACGACCTGATCGAGAAGTTCCTGGAGAGCGGCGAGCTCTCCCAGGACGAGATCAACATCGGCCTCGCCGAGGCGATCCGCGCCGGGACGCTGATCCCCGTCCTCTGCGGCTCGGCCACGCGCAACATCGGCGTGCAGCCGCTGATGGACCTCATCGTCAGCGGCTTCCCCTCGCCAGCCGACCGCCCCGCCGCCAAGGGCAAGGGTCCCAAGGACACCGAGGTCGAGCGCAAGCCCGACGCCGCCGAGCCGCTCTCCGCCCGCGTCTTCAAGACCGTCTCCGCCGACATCGGCAAGCTCACGCTGCTGCGGGTGATGTCCGGCACGCTGACCCCGGACACCAACCTGATCAACGCGACCCGCGACGGCAAGGAGCGCATCGGCCAGATCTACGCGATGATCGGCAAGAAGCGCGAGAACCTCAGCGAGGCGGTGGCGGGCGACATCGTCGGCCTGGCCAAGCTGAAGGAGACCAAGACTGGCGACACCATCTGCGACGACCGGGCGCCGATCAGCTACCCGATGCCGAAGCTCCCCGAGCCGGTGATCAGCTTCTCCATCCGCCCCAAGTCGAAGGGCGACGAGGAGAAGGTCGCCAACAAGCTCTCCGACGTCCTCGAGGAGGACATGGCGCTCAAGCTGACGCGCGACCAGGCCTCGAAGGAGATCCTCCTCTCCGGCATGGGCCAGATCCACATCGAGACGGTGGTCGAGAAGCTGCGCCGCCTCGGCGTCGACGTGGAGCTCGCCGAGCCGAAGATCCCCTACAAGGAGACGATCAAGGGCAAGGCCACCGACGTCGAAGGGAAGCACAAGAAGCAGAGCGGCGGGCGCGGCCAGTACGGTGTCTGCTACATCGACATGGAGCCGAAGGGCAAGGACAGCGAGGTCAAGGACGACCCGCTCGAGTTCGTCGACGCCATCTTCGGCGGCTCCATCCCCCGCCAGTTCATCCCGGCGGTGGAGAAGGGCGTCCGCGACCGCATGTCGAGGGGCGTCATCGCCGGCTTCCCGGTGGTCGACATCAAGGTCACGCTGAAGGACGGCAAGTACCACCCGGTCGACTCCGACGGGCGCTCCTTCGAGCGCGCCGGGTCGAAGGGGTTCCAGGCGGCCTTCAAGCTGGCGAACCCGATCCTCCTCGAGCCCATCGTCAAGCTCGAGGTGGTCTGCCCCGACGAGTACATGGGCGACATCATCGGCGACGTCTCCAGCCGCCGCGGCAAGGTGCTCGGCACCGACGCCAAGGGTCGCAGCCAGGTGATCAAGGCGATGGTCCCGCTCTCCGAGGTGATGCGCTACGCGGTGGACCTCGAGTCGATCACCGCCGGGCGCGGCGCCTTCACCATGTCCTTCGACCACTACGAGGAGGTCCCCTCGAACCTGGCCGACAAGATCGTCGCCTCCGCCAAGATCGCCGAGGAAGAGGACTAGCCTCCGCCGCCGCGCTGCCGGTGCGACACCGGCAGCGCTTCGTCTGCTCCTCCCCGCCGCCTCCCCGCACCGTCCTCGCGCCGTCCGCCCGGCAACGCCGAGCGGGCCGGGTGCTGCAGCGGCCTCCAGCCGCTGGTGGCCGCCGCGCGGGAGAACGGCGCCGGGCGGCTCGCGGCCGGGGCTCGCTCCTCGGCGTCGCGAGCGAGCTCGGCGCGGACCTCCTCCAGGTTGTTCAGCACCACCGCGATGAAGAGGTTCACCACCACGAAGACCGCCACCAGGATGAAGCTCGCGAAGTAGAGCCAGGAGAGCGGGTGCGCCGCGGCCACGCCGCGCTGGACCTCCACCCAGCCCTCGAGGGTGAGGACCTGGAAGAGGGTGAGCAGCGCCGGACCCAGCCCGCCGAAGCGCGACGGGTCGGTGTCGCGGAACCAGTGCACGCCGAGCACGGCGTAGATGAAGAGCAGCAGCGCGAGCAGCAGGGCGACGTGCCCCAGCGACGGGATCGACCTCAGCATGGTCCCGACGATGAGACGCAGCTCGCGCGAGGCAGAGACCAGCCGAGCCACCCGCAGCACGCGGGCGAGGCGGGCGACGGTGGCGAGCGGCCCCACGCTGGGCAGCAGCGAGGCGAGCACCACCGTGAGGTCGAAGAGATTCCACCCGTCGCGCAGGAAGGCGCGCGGCTGGCGGGCGCTCGCCAGCAGGCGGAGGCCAAGCTCCGCCACGAACGCCGCGAGCACCAGGCCCTGCAGCAGCTCGAGGATGGGCCCCGCGCGGCGAACCAGCGAGGCCGAGGTCTCCGCGGCGACCAGCGCCGCGCTGGCGAGGATGAGCCCGAGCACCAGGCGCGAGAACCAGCGGTGGTGAGTCAGGCGGCGAGCGAGCTCGACCATGGCTGGCAGGCGATCAGGCGCCAGGCGCCGGTGCTGGCGGCCCAGGGTGCAGGTCAGCCGCGCCGCGAGCGTCCGCCGGAGGGGCGCTCCCGCGCGGCGCTGCGGGAGGCTCGCCGCCGGGACCGCGCGCGCCCTGCCAGCTCCGCCGCTCCAGGGCGCGGGCGAGGGCGCGACCGGCCACCTCGGCCGCGCGAGCCGCGGCGGCGAGCGCGGTGTCGGCCGCCGCCTCCACGCGGAGCGTCCCCAGCCCATCGCCGCGCAGCTCGACCCCGCAGCGCTTGTCCTGGCCTCCCCGCGGCCCGTTCACGTCCCGCAGTCGGACCTTGACCGTGCGCACCGCGCCCTCGAAGCGGCCGAGCGCGAAGCGCAGCCGTCGCTCGATGAGCTCGCGGTCGTCGTCGGTCAACTCCAGCGCGTGTCCCCGGATGGTGATCTTCATCGTGCTGTCTCCTCTGGCTCGTCGGAGTAGAGATGCGCCGGGGGCATGTGACGAGCAATTAGAAAAACTGACTGGAAGCTGTCGATTTTCTCGATATAAGCTCCGGGCATGGAGTGGCTCAACTATCACCACCTGCTCTACTTCCACACCGTCGTCCGCGAGGGAGGGCTGGCGCCCGCGGCGGCCGCGCTCCGCCTGCGGCACTCCACCATCAGCGCCCAGATCCACGCGCTCGAGGACGCGCTCGGCGAGCGCCTGCTCCAGCGCAGCGGGCGCCGCCTGGTGATGACCGAGCTCGGGCGGGTCGTCTACCGCTACGCCGACGAGATCTTCGCGCTGGGGCGCGAGCTCCTCGACACCGTCCGCGGCCGCCCCACCGGCAAGCCGCTCCGCTTCACGGTGGGGGTCGCCGACGCGGTCCCCAAGCTGATCGTGCGGGAGCTCCTGCGGCCGGCCGAACGGCTGGAGGCGCCCGTCCTGCTCGGCTGCCGCGAGGGGAAGCCCGAGCACCTCCTCGCGCAGCTCTCGCTGCACGAGCTCGACCTGGTGCTCACCGACGCGCCGCTGCCGCCGTCGGTGAGCGTGCGCGCCTTCAGCCACCTCCTCGGGGAGTCGCCGGTCACCATCTTCGGCGCGCCCGAGCTCGCCCGCCGGCTCCGCCCGGGCTTCCCGCGCAGCCTCGACGGCGCGCCGTTCCTGATGCCGGGGCCGGAGAGCAGCCTGCGCCGCGGCCTCGAGCAGTGGCTCGAGCAGCGTGGCCTGCGCCCCCGCGTGGAGGCCGAGTTCGACGACAGCGCCCTGCTCAAGGCGTTCGGGCAGGACGGCCTCGGTCTCTTCGCCGCGCCGCACGTGCTGGAGCGGGAGGTCTGCCGCCAGTACGGGGTCAGGGTCGTGGGGCGGCTCGCCGAGGTGAGCGAGCGCTTCTACGCCATCTCGCTCGAGCGCCGCCTCAAGCACCCGGCCGTGGTGGCGATCACGGCCGCCGCGCGCGAGGAGCTCTTCGCCGGCTGAGGGTCAGGGCAGGATCACGATCGTGTCCCCCACTCCCAGCGTCGCCCAGAGCTTGTCGAGGTAGAGATCCTCCACCGCGACGCAGCCGGCGGTCCAGTCGATGCTGCCGCCGTTGCCGTGCAGCTCGATGACGCCGCCCAGCTTCGTCGACTGGGGCGGCGCCTGGCAGGCGGCCTGTGCCTTGGTGATCGCCGCAGCCTGGGCGGCGTCGATCAGCCCCGCGGCGAGCCCGCGCGCCGCGTCCGCCGCGTCGGGGTAGCTGATCAGGAAGGCCTTGTAGTACGTCGAGTCGGGGACCAGCTCGGCGATGAAGAAGACGCCCTCGGGGGTCTTGCCGTCGCCCTGCTGCACCTTGTCTCCGACCGGCGCGAAGCCGAGCCCGACGGGGTAGGCCGTCGTCAGCGCGCCGTGGTCGCAGAGCGCGAGGTTGCGCTTGCTCTTGCGCACCACGACGTAGTGATCGCGGACGACGTCGCAGGGAGAGAGGAGTTCGCCCTGGGTGCCCCAGGCGGCCTTGCAGTCGGCCGGGCTCACCGACGGGTCCCAGCGCGGGTCGATCTGCTCGAAGCGCGCGGTCGCCACGAGGTCGCGGTCGAGGAGCAGCTCGCAGGGACCGGTCCCGGTGCAGGCGCCGCTCCAGCTGGCGAGGCGGTGCCCGAGGCCTGGCTGCACGCTCAGGCTCACCCGCGCGCCGGAGGGGAGCTGCGCCTCGCACCGATCGGGGCAGGAGATCTCGCCGCCAGCGGAGTCCACGCGGCCGGTGCCCTCGACGGAGATCTGCAGCTTGCGCCGCTGCGCCTCGGCCTGCAGGAGATCGGGCCGCGGCAGGTCCACGCGCGAGTCGGGGAGCGCGAGCGCGTCGGGCGACGGTGAGGGCGAGGGGGCGGCCTCACAGGCGACCAGCGCGAGGACCAGCAGCGACCCGGGGCACCTCATGCGGAGGTTATCGCCGACCTGGCGAGCGGGTCGCAAGCCTGAACCGAAGGGGGAGGGAGAGGAAGGGAGCCGCCCACCCGAGGTGACAGCAGCGGGTTCCCGGGTGGGCGGCGACAGGTCAAAGATCTCAGGCTCAGCTCAGGACCTCGAGTGTCGTGCGTCTGCTGGGAGCGGCCGGTGGCGCAGCCTGAGGCCGGGCAGTGGGTGAGCGTCCCTGCGTCAACCGTCTGGTTGCCGCGAGGTCGCTCGGTGGGGCCAGGGTTGGGTCGCGGTCAAGCGACCCGCGAGAGTCATCTCCTCCTTCGCTTCTCGTCCGGCTCCCAGCTCACGACTTCCGCTCAGGACACGCGCCGGTGCGGGAGGAGGTGCGAGCTATTTCTGGTCGAGCGCTTGACCCGGTGCTGACGGCGCTTTCGACTTCGGAGATGGCTGACGGAAGTGATGACGCCGGTGGACACCTGGTCCTCCCCTTGCACCAGCCACGAGGGGAGGCGTCGCATGGAGAAGCACGATCGCAAGCGGACCTCGATCGGGAAGTCCAAGCGCAGCAGGCCCAAGAACAAGCACCGACGGAGGAACGAGAAAGCCTACCGAGGTCAGGGCGGGCGCTAGAGGGTCGGTACGATCTCCCAGACGGAGGGAGGAGTGCGCGCCCGCAGCGGCTTGCTACTCGTCGATGGCAGCGTGCGGGTGCGGCGGGACCCCGGGCGGCGGCAGGTCCGGCTTCTTGTCGGGCTTCTTGCTGGGCTTCTTGCTGTCCGGCTTCTTCTTGTTGTCGGGCGTGTCTCCCTGCTCGTCGAGCGCAGCGTGCGGGTGCGGCGCGACGCCGGGCGGCCGTAGCTTCTTCTTCGCCTCCTTCTTCTTCTCGTCCTTCTTCTTCGCCTTGTCGCCCGCGAGGGCCGTCCCAGGGAAGAGGAGCCCGAGGCCGAGGAGAGCGGCGAGGCGCTGCAGCAGCTGGCGGCGATCGCGCGCCTGCAGCTCGTCGTCGGTGGGGTAGGCGGGCGGCTCGGCAGGCGTCGGCCTGAAGCTTCGCTTGTTCATGGC
>JAKLHH010000298.1 GCA_022710245.1 Myxococcota bacterium | reverse complement strand
GCCGAAGAGCAGGGTCGGGTACATGCCCCAGCCGCCGTCACGGAAGAAGTTGGCCCACATCTGCGCTCTCCTTCTGGGTTCGATGGTTTCCGTTCCTCGCGCGCGCTCATCAAGGAAGAAACCGATGCAGAAGAAAGGTTCACCGGTTTCAATCAGGCGGCCTCAGCGCGTCTGGTAGCGGTGGTCGAGGAACACCTCCAGGCCCACCCCGAGGTCGTTCGCCAGCGAGGTCGGGTGGTCGCGATCGTCGAAGACGTAGAGGCGGTGCGTGAGGGTGACGAAGAGCGGCGGCTTGAGGCCAAAGCTGAGCCTGGAGTCGAGGGTCAGCTCGCGGCGCAGGCTGACCCCGAGGTCGGTGAGGAAGAAGTCGAGGCGCGACTCGGCCTGCAGCGGAAAGCGCGGCGACGCGACGAGGGTCATCCGCCGCAGCGTGTAGCCGACGTAGAGGCCGGTGCGGAGCGCGTGCTCGGGGCCGGGGCTGAGCGCCTCGCCCCGGAGCGCGAAGCCGGTCTTGAAGAAGAGCCCGGGCTGCAGGCCGAGCCCCGCCCCGACGGTGCCGCCGAGGTCGAGGTAGTGGTAGGTCTGCGTGGCCCCGGTCGCCGGATCGGTGTAGCTCCCGCTCGGTGTGAACTCGCTGATCAGGTAGCCCTCGGCGTAGGGGACCGGGATGTACCAGGCGCCCAGCCCCCGCAGGTTCTTCAGCAGCGGCAGGCGGTAGAGGAAGTTCCCCTGGATCTTGTCGAGGGTCTCGGCGGCGGTGGTGCTGGTGGCGCCCGCGGCCCGCGTCCAGGTCTCGCCGTACTGCAGGCTGAGGTCGGCCTCGAGCGCGTGGTGCCGCGTCGAGGCGCCGCCGCTCAGCGTGAGCCGGGCGTTCACCGAGGTGACGCTCGCGCGCTTGAGCGGCGGCAGCGAGTAGCGATTGCCGTCGTCGCCGTTCCAGACCGACTGCGTGGCGAGGGAGACGCCGAGGTCGGTGCTCCCCCAGAAGAGCCAGCGGTCCCAGGGGTCGCGGAAGTCCTTGCGCAGGTCCACGTCGGGGTCGCGGTCGAGCGCGGCCTGGCCGTCGCCGTCGAAGAAGTCGATCACCCCGCGACGCAGCGTGAACCAGGAGCGGCGGAAGCTCTCGGAGGAGAGCGCGAGCAGGCCCTCGCCGCCGCGGGCGACGAAGCTCGTGGTCGCGACGAGGTAGTGGTGCGAGCTCATCAGCGGCCGGCTGTTCACGTACCAGCTCCCGGCCACCTTCTCGAGGCCGAGGACGCGGAGCGCGGCCGCGCTGCCGCCGGCGTAGCCGCCGAGGAGCGAGAGGAGACGGTCGCCGCTGACGCGGAGCGTGCCGACGCGGGTCTCGTTGCGCAGGGCGCGCAGCAGCTTCTCGCGCGTGAGGCGGCCGCGCATGGGGAAGGTCGTGTCGGGGACGGCGCTGTCGTTGAGGGCCGCCACCTCGGCGCCGGTCCGCTTGCGCAGGATCTCGAGGACGTAGCGGATGAAGCCGTCGCGATCGAGGGGGCTCCTGAGGTGCGCGTTTCCGACCGGCGTGCTCAGCGTGCGGCAGAGCTCGCCGAGGAGGTCCTGCACGAGCGGGACCGCGTCCTCGTCGGGCGTGACCTTGCGCGCGGAGGAGACGGAGATCTGCGGCCGTTCGAGGGTGAGCGCCCCCGGGCGATGACGAAAGCGGAAGCTCGCCTGTCCGAGGTGCTGGCCGAAGCGATCGGTGCCGGTGATCGGTGGCCCGTCGTGGACGCGCGCGTAGTCGATGAAGGCCTGGCTCTCCGGGTCGAACATCGCGTCGGCGATGATCAGGTCGGGGGTGTCGGCCCCGAGGCGGCGGGTGAGCGCGATCACCGGCTGCGGCGTGTCGCTCTCCAGGTTGACGCTGGCGAGGAGCACGACCAGGTCCACGCGCTCCTCGCGGCGGAGCTTGCGGATCAGCCGCCGCGCCACCGCCGCCGGCTCGTCGACGATGAGGCTGCCGGCGCGGCTCGCGTCGAGGCGGCGCACCAGGTCCTCGCGCACGACCGAGAGGACACCGACGCGGAGGTGGCGGCCCTGGTGGAGGTAGTAGGGCTGCCCCGCCCAGCCGAGGCCGCGGCAGCGGAAGTCCTTCGGGTCGCTGCAGCGGACGTTCGACGCGAGCACCGCGATCCCGGCCTGGCGCATCAGGCGCAGGTAGAGCGCCAGCGAGGAGGCCGTGCTGTTGAAGTCGTAGCGGCCGAGCGAGACCGCCTTGAAGCCCACGGCGCGGAGCAGGTCCACCGCGCGTGGGGCCCAGGCCGCGCCCTCGCCGAAGACGTGGGCGCCGAGGACGTCGGGGCGGAGCATGCTGCCGCCCCCGAGGACCAGCGGGTCGTCGCCGCCGGCCCGGCGCGCGGCCTCGCGGCGCAGGCGTGAGGCGGTGATCAGGTGCGAGAGGTCCGCGTGGCCCCGCGGGCGCGTGGCGCCGCAGCCCGGCCAGGCGAAGCGGCCCTCGAGGTCGCTGGTGAAGAGCACGTCGAGGTGACCCTCGGCGCCTTGCCCCTCGACGCTGCGGGCAGCCGCGGCGCTCGCGGCAGCCGCGGCGCTCGCGGCGGGCCCCACAGGCGGCGCGGGCGGCGCGGGCGGCGCGGGCGGTGCGGGCGGCGCGGCGGCCGCGCTGGCGGTGAGCGCGAGGACGAGCAGGCAGCCGGGGAGCGGGGCGCGCATCTGTCCCTGAATAGCAGAGGAGGGGCGCTCCTGGCGAGGGGGACGAGACCGTCACCAGCCCATCGGTGTCGGCGCCGGTGTCGGCGCCGAGAGCGATCGCGGCGGAGCCGTGCTAGCCTAGCCTAAGCAATCCCGACCTGGAGAGAGTCGATGCCAGAGCTGAAGAGCGACAGCGAGCTGAAGCAGGTCCTGAGCGAGGCGCGCACGGTGGCGGTGCTCGGCGCTCACTCCGACGCGATGCGACCCGCCTACTCGGTCCCGCGGTACCTGCAGCTCAACGGCTATCGCGTCCTGCCCGTCAACGCCATGCAGGCCGGCGGCGAGCTCTTCGGCGAGAAGGTGCGCGCCACGCTCGCCGAGCTGGGCGAGCCCGTCGACATCGTCGACGTCTTCCGTCGGGCGGACAAGCTCGACGAGCACCTGGCGGATCTGCTGGCGATGAGCCCGCGACCGCGCCTGGTCTGGCTGCAGCAGGGCATCCACAACGACGCCTTCGCGCAGAAGCTGATCGAGGCGGGGATCGACGTGGTGCAGGACCGCTGCGCCAAGGTCGAGCACGCGCGCCTGCTGAAGTAGCTCCGGGGAAGGGAGTGCGCGGAGAGAGCGCGTCGACCTCGGCCGGCGAGCTCGCCGCGCCGTGCGCCAGCCGGGGGAAGGACGTGGAGAGCGTCGACGTCGACGTCGACGCCTCGGCCGCGCCGCTGGTCCCCTAGTGCGGGCAAGTCCGCGGAGAGCGTCGACGTCGACGCCTCGGCCGGCGAGCTCACCGCGCCATGTGTCCGCCGCTGGTGCCCTTGTGCGGCCCGCTGACGACCTCGCCGCAGCGGGACATCTTCGCGCCGTAGTACGGGTTGCGGATGGCCGCGTCTCGCTGCAGCCAGCTCGCCTTGGCCATGCTGCAGTAGAGGACGTTCACGTTGCCCGGCTTCGAGAGCGTGGCCCAGAGCGCCAGCGGGCGGCTGAGCTCCTTCAGCCCCTCGCGCATATCGGCGAGGGTCTTCGCGCGCTCGACGCGGCTCGCGGCGGCCTTCACCTTGCCCGGGATCTCGCGGTAGCGGGCGGCCTGCGGGCCGCTCACGGTGCGGGCGTCGAGCTTCTCCGAGAGCTTGACCACCGCGCGAGCCGCCGCGACGACCCCGCGCTCGCTGTCCGCGGCCAGCGCCTGCTGGATCTTCAGGTACTCGTCGAGGAGCGGCTGCACGGCGGCGTCGAACTTGGCCGTCGGCGCTGCCCTGCCGCTCGCCGGGGACAGCAGGACCACCAGCGCCAGCCCGGCCAGAAACCCGGACGTGTACCCCGACGTGTGCCGTCGACTGCGGTTGCTCATCATCTCTTCTCCTTCGCGCCGCCCACGGAGCAAGCACGGTGCCACGCTGGCTGCAGCGCAGACGCAATGATTCCGCGGCGCTCAGGCGAGGCTCGAGGCCGGACGCCGTCGCTTCGACACTATTCTCACCGGCGTTCAGACTATTCTGCAGGAGCGGTATGCTGGGACCGTCATGATCGCCTCCCCCTTCGACGAGCGGGTCTCCTTCTGCGCCCGCGCCGAGAGCGCCGAGCCCATCGCCTCGCCGTTCCCCGAGGAGCTGGCCGCGCTCTCGCCGGGTGCGGTGGAGCGGCGGCGGCGCGAGTTCCTCCTCGGCCGGGCCGTCGCTCACGCGGCGATCACGCGTCTGCTCGGCAGCTCCCCGGCGCCGATCGGTCGCGGTCCACGCGGCGAGCCGCTCTGGCCCCCGGGGGTCGTCGGCACCATCACGCACACGCGCGGGATCGCCGCGGCGGCGGTCGCGCAGCGCGAGCGCTGCGCCGGCCTCGGGCTCGACGTGGAGCGCGAGGACCGCGCGGTCAAGGGCGGCATCTCGCGCCTCGTCTGCACCGACGGGGAGCGCGCCTGGGCCGAGGCAGACCCGACCGGCGCGCGCCTGAAGCGGCTCTTCGCGGCGAAGGAGGCGGTCTTCAAGGCGCTCTACCCGCAGGCCGAGGTGTTCCTCGGCTACCGCGACGCGGAGCTCAGCGAGACCGCCCCGGGCTTCCGGGCCGTGCTGCAGGCCGCCGCCGGCGAGCGCTGGCCGGCGGGGTCGACGCTCGAGGTGGGCTGCCGCAGCGAGGCCGGGTTCCTCGTCGCCTGGGTGCAGCTGGAGGCGTGACAGAAGCGCGGGCGGCGGGCTCGTCGCGGCCAGGAGGTAGCCGATACAGCTGGCGCTGGGCTGGAGCTCAGCCCTCGACGTAGCTCTTCAGGTCGGGCGAGCGGACGCGCAGCTTGGAGAGCGCCTTCGCCTCGATCTGGCGGATGCGCTCCCGCGTCACCTCGAAGTCGTGGCCGACCTCCTCGAGCGTGTGCTCGGAGCGCTCCCCGATGCCGAAGCGAAGACGCAGGATCCGCTCCTCGCGCGGCGAGAGGGTCGCCAGCACGCGTCGCGTCTGTTCGACCATGTCGACGGAGGCCAGCGCGTCCGGCGGGCTGAGCGCGCTGGGGTCCTCGATGAAGTTGCCGAGGCGGCCGTCCTCGTCGTCGCCGACTGGCGTCTCGAGAGAGAGAGGCTCCTTCACCAGGTCGAGCGCCGCCTGCACCTTGTCGAGCGGCAGGTCCATCTTGTCGGAGAGCTCCTCGGGCGTCGGCTCGCGGCCGAGCGAGGAGAGGAGCACGTGCCGGGTCCGGCTCAGCTTGTTCACCGTCTCCAGCATGTGCACCGGGATGCGGATGGTGCGCGCACGATCGGAGATCGCGCGCGTGATCGCCTGGCGGATCCACCAGGTGGCGTAGGTGGAGAACTTGTACCCACGCCGGTAATCGAACTTCTCCACCGCCTTGATCAGCCCGAGGTTGCCCTCCTGGATCAGGTCGAGGAGGTGCAGCCCGCGGCCGGTGTACTTCTTGGCGATGCTGACGACCAGGCGGAGGTTCGCCTCGATCAGCTCGTTCTTGCCCCGCTCCATCTGACGCTCGCCGGAGCGGATCTCCTGATAGGTGAGGCGCAGCGCCTCGAGTGGCAGCGCGGTCTCGGCGGCGACGTCCTTCAGCTCCTGCAGCTGCGCGCGGAGCGCCTGCCCGACGGCCGCGAGGCCGTCCTGCGCGACGCCGAGGCGGGTGGCCAGGAGCACCCTCGCCTTGGTCGGGCGCGAGGTCTTGACCAGCCTCGCCACCTCGCGGGCGGCGAGCCCGGCGCGACGCTCGATCTCGGACACCTCGGTCTGGGCTCGCTCGACGCGGGTCACGTACCCCTTCAGCTTGGTGACGATGCGCTCGCGGAGCTGCGGGTGCACGTTGAGCTCGGCCAGCACGCCGAGCATGGTGGCCTGGTTGCGCTCGATCTGCCGCTGCAGGCGACGCCGCTTCTCGGTGGGGAGGTGCTTGCTCGCGTGCTGAGCGCGCAGGCGTCCGTTGTCGGCGTCCAGCCGCTGCACGCGGTCGATCAGCTTCAGGGCGCGCGCGGCGGTCGCCTCCTCGTCGTACTCGAGCTCGTCCGGGTCCGCTGGCGACACCAGCTGCCGCGCGGTGATCGCCTTCTTGCGCAGCCGCCCGCCGGCCAGGAGGATCTCCTGGATCGCGATGGGCGAGGCGTAGAGAGCGCGCTGCACCCGTGTGCGCGCGTCCTCGATGCGCTTGGAGACCTCCACCTCACCCTCGCGGGTCAGCAGGCGCACCGCGGCGATCTTGCGCATGTAGGACCGCAGCGAGTCGCCGCTGGCGGCGCTGCGGTCGGCCTCGGCCTCGGCGCGCGGGCGCGCGGGCTCTTCGACAGGCGCGTCCAGCCCCGGCCACTCTTCTCCTCCGGGCTGGGGCGCCTCTGCCAGCTCGTCCTCCGGCTCCTCGGTCTCGGGCTGCGCCTCGAGCGGCTCGTCCTCCAGCTCGGGCGCTGGCTCGTCGACGACCCGCGGCGTGTGCTCCGCGACCTGTGGTGCGGCCTTACGTCCGCCGCGATTGGCCCTCGCGACGACGCCGGGCTTTGGCGCGCGCGCGAGGCGGCTCGGTCTTCTGGCTGCTGCTTTGGTTCCGGTAGCGCTCATGATCTGACACCACCTCGTTTTACCGCCCGCATCCCCTCTTTCCTCCTCCAATGAAACAGCGCAGGAGGGGGAAATCTGCCCGTCGATGAGGGAACACCTGCGGCAGGGACTCCTTTGGCCCGTCAGTATGGAGGGCACCTTACTAAGTCTGGATCGCCTTCTCTTGCGGGGCCGGAGGAGAACGCTGACCACACCGCCGTCTGCGCGGAAGCTCCCGGATATTCGAGTGAACTCAGAATGATGACCCTGGCCCGCCCTGCATGTAATTTTGCAGAGACTTCACATTGGCCGATCCCTTTGATCTATTCCTCGACATTTTGCAAGTCCCCATTTTAGACTACCTGACCTTTTCCACAGCCCACCCTCCAACGGCCTCCTCCGCGCCCCTGCCTGCACCTTGTCCGCGACTGTGATCCAGCTCTCAGCGTTCTGAGGTCCGATCCAGCTCTCAGCGTTCTGAGGTCCCACCCAGCTCCGAACGGCTCGAGCGGGGCGCCGGGGCGAGTCCTCGAGTCCGCTGGACGCGCTGGCCGCGCTTGACCCGATCCCGGCGAGGCGTTATCCCCTCTCGTCACGGTGCGAGGGAGGGCGGTGCATGAACCTGCTCAGAGAGCTGAAGGCGGTCCACCAGATGGGGAGCTTGCTCGCCATCGCGACCGGCTACCACCTGGTCAAGCTGGCCGCCAACCAGATCGACAGCGAGGACGGGGTCCTCGAGCAGCACGTGAGCCAGCTGCTCGCCCGCCGGCTGCTGCGTCAGGTGAAGCTCGAGGTGGATGTCCGGGGGGCGGAGCAGGTGGAGGGCCTGGAGCGATACTGCGTGGTCTGCTCGCACGCCAGCCACGCGGACTGGGCGGTGCTCCTCGCCCACTTCCCGTCGCCGCTTCGCTTCATCGCCAAGCAGGAGCTCTCGTCCTTCCCGGTGATCGGCCACTACCTGCGCCGGCGCGGCATCCTGATCGATCGCAGCAAGGGGCACACCGCGCGGGATGCCATCATCGGCGCGCTCGGCGACGGAGAACCCTGGCCGATCCTGATCTTCCCCGAGGGGACGCGGAGCCACGACGGCACGCTCGGTCCCTTTCGCAAGGGTGGCCTTCGCCTCCTCGCCGAGGGCGGGCGGCCCATGGTCCCGGTCTGCATCCGGGGGACCTTCGAGGCGCTGCCGCGAGGCACCCACCTCGTCCACGGCGACCGGCTGCTCCGGATGGTGATCGGCGAGCCCGTGCGTCCTGGCGACTACCCCTCTGTCGACGCAGCGCTGGCGGAGGTGGAGCGCAGGATGCGCGCGCTGTACGAGGAGGCCGCGGTGTAGCGCGCCGCATGCGCCGCTCGTCCTGTGGTGGCGCGTCCTGAGGTGGGCCGTCCTGTGGTGGCGCGTCCTGTGGTGGGTCGTCCTGTGGTGGGTCGTCCTGTGGTGGCGCGCCTGTGGTGGGTCGTCCTGTGGTGGCGCGCCTGTGGTGGCGCG
>JAKLHH010000297.1 GCA_022710245.1 Myxococcota bacterium | reverse complement strand
AGCGCGTCGCTCTCGCCGAGGATCTTGATCCGGCGCATCAGCCCCTCGATCGCCGAGGCCGCGAAGACCCCGCGCACCGCGGCCGCCCCGGGCCCCGGCTCCGGCAGCGCCAGGCGCAGCTCCTCGCCGGCGAGCTGGAGGGCGAGCGCCCGCGCCGAGGCGGGCAGCGACGCCGCCACCAGCAGCCTCCCCGCCTCGCGGCGGACCAGGTGCAGCGCGCCTGGTCCGAGGAGCCGCGCCGCGGGAGGCGCCGGCTCGAGGAGGCGCCCGGCGACGAGCAGCGACGAGGCGAGGCGGACGAAGAGGCCGCCGCTGGCCCCGGCGAGGTCCGTGAGGAGCTCCTCGTTGCTGGCCGAGCCCGCGGCGACCACCGAGAGGCGCACGTCGGGGCGGCCCGCCACGCGGCGGAGGAGCTCCTCCAGCTCCTCCGCGTGGTAGCGCGTGCCGCCGTCGGTGAGCAGCACCAGGTGGGTGGCCCCCGCGGCGAGCGACGCCTCCACCGCGGGGATGAAGGCGGTGCCCCCGCGCGCGCGACGCGGCGCCAGCTCATCGAGGAGCGCGCGGGCACGCTCCGCGGCGCCGAGGCTGACGGCGCCGCGCGGGAGCAGGTCGAAGGGCACCAGCGCGACGCGGTCCCGCGGCGCCAGCCGGTCGAGGAGCGCGGCGGCGAGCGAGCGAGCGCCCTCGAGGTGCGGGCGCATGGTGCGCGAGACGTCGCAGAGGATCGCCAGGCGCTGGGCGGCGGGACGCCCCGCGAGCGGCAGCTCGGCCACCAGCAGGCGCTCGGCGCCGTCGCCCCAGACCGCCGCCGCTGGCTGCGCGAAGGGCCAGCGCGAGCGGTAGCGGAGCTGGAGGTCGGTCTCGAAGGCGCGGCCCGCGCCGCCGAGCTCGAGGCTGTAGCCCGAGGCGGCCGGCTGCAGGGCGCCGCGGTAGCCCTCGAGGGTCGCCTCCGCGAGCGGGAAGGGCGCCGCGAGCCGCAGCCCGAAGCGCAGCACCGGTACGGTCTCGCCCGGCGGGCGCCGCAGCGTGAAGCGGTAGCGCCCCGGGCCATCGGCCTCCACCGCCTGCGCGAAGCGCAGCTCGACCCGCGTCCGCGTCCGCGCCAGCACCGGGAAGATCCGCACGCGGAAGGTGTTGCCATCGAGCCGCTCGAGCAGCGCCGGGTCGCGCTTCTGGCTGACGATGCCGTCATAGATCTCCCGCGCCCGCTGCCGCTCGAGGACGCGCGCCTCGCGCCGCTCGCCGCTGACCCAGAGCGCGAGGCCCGTCACGGTGGCGCCGGCGGGCACCGGGTAGTGAAACCAGGCCTCCAGGTTGACCGCGAAGGGGTTCTCGAACTCCTGGGTCACCACCGTCTCGGCGACCGGGTGCTGCACGCGGAGCTCCACGTCGTGACGGACCAGGCGCAGGCCGCCGCCGTCCTTCGTCAGCATCCCGAACCGCTGCGCAGCGGCGGGGCTGGCGAGGGCCAGCGCGGAGAGCAGGACAGCGAGACGCGCGGGCCAGCGAAGCGCGGCGATCATCTCAGCACCTCCCGGGGCAGGATCAAAAAGTCGCGGCCGCTCTGCGCCGGCCCGCCGTCGAGGAACCACCAGGGCCGGATCGCTCGCCGGTGCCGCGCGCTGACCGCGGCCACGGCGCCGTGCAGGCTCTCGTCGGCGACCCGCAGGTAGGCGTCCGCGATCAGCGCCCGGCGATCCTGATCGCCGGTGCGCAGGTAGGCCCGGAGCAGCGAGCCCTGGTCCAGCGCCGCCACCGCGGCGAGCCGCTCGGCCGAGTGCGGCGGCAGGCTCGCGACGCGGTCGAGCGCGCGCTCGAGGCGCGTCTGACCGAGGTGGCCGGCGACCCCGAGCCACGCGGCGAGCAGCGGCGGCCCGAGCAGCGCGCCGAGCGTGAGCGCCAGCGTGCGTCGCCCGCCGAGACGCTCGCGGACGGCGCGCACCGCGCGGATCGCCTGCAGGAGCGAGATGGTCCCGGCCAGGTACGGGCAGAGGCCGCAGAGGCCGAGGCCGAGGAGGATCAGCGCGATCAGCGATAGCGGCAGCAGCGGGAGGAAGAGGACGCCGAGGTAGCCCCAGGTCAGGCAGCCGAGGAGCGCGCCGAGGAGCAGCACCACCCGCGCCGCCGTCGACGCGGGCGGCCGGTGGAGGGTGCGCTTCGCGGCGCGATCACGCCAGGTCGGCGAGAGCTTGAGCGTCGCGGCGGTGCTGGCCACCGAGAGGAGGATGGCGAGGTGCCCGAGGACGCCGAGCTCGACCACCTCGAGCGCCGCGTTGAAGCCCAGCGCGACGAGCGGCAGCGCCACGCCGCCGAGGATGCTGAGGACGACGCGAGCCACGCGCCGGGGCCGGGCAGGCAGCCCGGCGGCGCGGCAGCGCGGGCACTCGCAGGGCCGGTGCTCGGCGCGCGGGTCGTACCAGGGCGCGGCGCGAAAGGGGTGCGGCGGCGCGCTCGCGGCGGGCGGGGGCGGGGGCTGGTCAGGGGCGATCGCGGTCGCGGGCTCGCTCATGCTCTCCTCCGGCAGCGGGTTCGGCTCGATCTGCTCATGGTCTCCTCGGGGCGAGGGCCGCGCGCAGCTCCGGGTGCTGCGGCCCCGCCGGCTGGGCCTCGGGGACGAGCGCGGTGAGCGCCGCCTCGAGGAGACGGCGCGCCCTCAGCGGGTCGCGGTCCATCACCTGCACCGTGCTCCAGGCCGCCGGCGCGCCCGTGAGCTGCTGCCAGCTCGCCAGCGCCGCGCGTCTCCAGAAGCTGCAGGTCGTCCGAGCTCCGTCGAAGTACGCGTAGTAGAAGTGCTCGAGCTGCTCGCCGCGACGCAGGCGCAGGCGGCCGAGGCAGCCCCGCGGGCCCTGCTCCTCCGCGCGCGCCACCACCTCGCGCCCCGAGGCGCGCAGGCAGACGCTCGGCGGGTGGAGCTCGCGCAGACCCCGCGTGGTGAGGAGCGCGACCTGCGAGGCCCCGTAGCGACGGCGTTCGAGCGCGACCCCGGGGCGGGCGGCGAGGAGGCGCTCCGAGGGCTCCAGCGCCTCGCTGCGCCCGGCCTCGCCAGCCAGGGTCGCGGGGAGCCGCGGTCCGTCTCCCGGGTCCCGCGGCTCGCCGGTCGCGGGCGCGAGCTGGCGGAGGAGCGCGCAGCCGGCGAGCGCGAGCGCGAGCCCACCCGCCAGCGCGGGCCGCAGCCCGGCGCGGGGCGGGAGGCCGGGCGGGGCCGTCGCTGGCGGGGCGGCGGGGCGCCGCCCGCCCAGCCGCCGCAGCAGGAGCAGCGCCAGCGCCGCGGCGAGCGCGAAGGCGAGGATCCCCACGGCCTCGTGGGCCTGAGGGCCCAGCGGCCGCCCGAGCTGGAGCTGCGCCATGGCGAGGCTGATCACGCGCATCACGTTGACGGCGAGGAGCAGGCCGACGAGCGCGCTCCAGAAGAGAGCGCGCGCGGCTCGCGTGGGCGCCAGCGGCGCCGCGAGGAGCCCGAGGAGCAGGCCGGCGTAGAGGAGCTTCACGCCCGAGCAGCTCGCGTCCACGGCCAGCGCCGCGCCGGGGAGCTGCAGCAGCGTGCCGCTCGCCTGCACCTGCAGCCCGTAGAGGCCGAGCGCCGCCGCGGCCGCGCGCGTCACCAGGTGCTGCAGTGGATAGCCGAGGAGCACGTTGGCCCAGAAGACCACCGGCAGCGCGAGGAGCCCGAGCCAGAGCTGCCGCGCGCCGTACCAGGTCCCCTGGTAGGCACGGAACGCGAACGCCCAGAGGTGGAGCCCGAGGAGGCCGAGCGCCGCGGAGGCGACCCGGAGCTGCAGCGGCGCGAGCGCGAGATCGGCGAGCGCCACCGCGAGGACGCCCGCGAGGTGCGGCCGCGACGGCGCCGCACGCCGCGGCGGCGGACGCAGCAGCGCGGGGACGAGCAGCAGCGCGGCGAGCAGCCCGGAGGACTCGTAGGTCGCGTCGCGCCAGGTGTGAGCGATCCAGGCGAGGCCGCCGCCGAACTGGAGGAGGAGCGCTCCGAGGAGGGCGAGCTCGAGCCAGGGTACGCGGGAGAGCCTCATGACCTCAGGCTAGCGGCCCGGCGCGGCGACGTGGTTGCGAGGCCTGGGAGCCTTCGCGGAGGAATTGTGGCGGGTCCGTGGCAGCGCCGGGCCCGGCGCTACCCAGGGAACGCCCGGCCCGCCGCTACCCAGGGCCCGGTCCGCCTGCTACAGTTCGGGGGTGCACCTCGCCGCGGAGGCTCCGGTGAGGCCTCTCATCCTCGCCATCCTGCAGAAGATGATCGACGGCGACGACGCGCTGCTCGAGCTGGCGATCCGCCGCCTCGCGCGCCTCGGCCTCGGCGCGGAGCTCTACCCTGCCGACGTGCCGGAGCTCGAGCGGCTGCTCGCGCTCTCGCCGGCCCCCCCGCTCACCGCCCACCTGCCTCGCCACCTCGACGTGCTCGCCGGCGACGAGGGCGCGGTGCTCGCGTTCGCGGCGCGCGGCGCTGGCCGGCTCCATGGGCTCACCCTGCATGATCTGCCGGCGCTCGCCCATCGGCGGCACGAGGTGCTGCGCGGCCTGCAGCGGCTCGACCTGCGCCTGCAGACGATCCCCCGGGCGCCGATGGTCTTCCTCGAGTTCGCGGCGGGCGTTCACCCGGAGCTCTACACCTGGCTGCTCCAGGCCCTGGCCGGCTGTCCACGCGTGAGCGCCTGCCTCGACGTCGGCCACCTCGGCCTCTGGCAGGCCGCTGCGAGCTACGCCGCCATGCACCCCGGCGAGAGCCTCTTCTCGCTGCGCGGCCGGCCGGCGCGCCTCGCCGAGGTCCTGGACGACGTGCGCCGCGCGACCGCGGCCGGCTGCGGGCGCGTGGTGCAGACCATCGCGGCGGTGGGCCCGATCGGCAAGCCGGTCCACTTCCACCTCCACGACGGGCACCCGCTCTGGACGGGGAGCCCCTACGGCATCTCCGATCACCTGAGCTTCCTCGCCGAGGTGCCGCTGCCGGCTGGCGTCTCCGGGGCGCCGCTGCCCTCGCTGTTCGGCCCCGCGGGCCTCGCGCGGATCGTGGGGGCCGCGCTCTCTGCCGTCGGCCGCGAGCGCCTCTCCTTCACCCTCGAGCTGCACCCGCCGCCGACCGGCCGCGCGCCGCTCGCGCCCGAGGAGGCGCCTCTCTTCGGGCACTGGCGCGACCTCACCAACGCCGAGCGGACCAGCCACTGGCTGCTGGTGCTGGAGCGGAACCAGGCGCTGCTCACCTCGCTGCTCGGCGAGGGAGCCTGACTCAGACCTGGCGCGACTCGCTCGGGTCGCTCGGCCGGCTCGCTCGCCCGGCTGGGACCTGGCGCGCCGGGCTCAGGCCTGGCGCGCCAGCGCGGCGAGGAGCTCCTCGGTGAGCCGCGGCAGCGCGGCGGCGAGCGCGGGCGTCAGCTCCTCGCCCACCGTGAAGAGGTCCACCCCCTGCACGCCGTAGAGCTCCACCTCGTCCGGCATCGCATAGCCGAGGCGCCGGCCCAGCTCGAGCCCGGTCGGCAGATCGACGTCGTGGATCGAGGCGAGCCGCAGCGAGCCGCGCGGACCGTCCAGCTCGAGCCGCACCAGCTCGCCCGGCGCGAGGCCCGCGAGCTGCACGGCGTCGACGAGCAGCACGCGCTCCCAGTCCCGCATCAGCTCCATCAGGTCGAAGCCGCCGACCTCGGACTCGACCACGTCGACCGTCGAGGCGGCGCCGAGGCGCTGCTTCACCGCCCGCGCCAGGTAGACCCCGACCCCGTCGTCGCTGAGGATGGTGTTGCCCAGGCCGATCAGTCGCGTGTGCACGTGGCTATTCTGGCGAGTCGCGGAGCGCCTCGCAAGCGTCGACTTGCTGGCCCGCGAGCTCCGCGTCTATGCTGGCTCGAGGAGTGAAGCGCCATGCTCGACTCGCTCAAGCGCCGCCTCGGCGAGCTCCGCGACGATCAGCTGCACCGGCTGCGCTACGTGCGCCAGACCGTCGACAGCGTCCGCGGCGAGGCCAGCCGCCACCGCCTGAAGATCGTCTGCCTCGACGTCAACCACGGCGACGCCACGCTGATCTTCTTTCCCAGCGGCCGCGTGGCGCTGGTCGACTCGGGCAAGGCGGCCTGGTGCCGGCGGCGGGTGATCCCGTTCCTCGAGCACCACCGCGTCGGCGAGCTCAGCTACCTCATCACCACGCACTACCACGAGGACCATGTCGGTGAGCGGGACCGCCTGATCCGCGACTTCCTGGTCAAGCAGGTCTGGGACTACCGCAGCTTCAAGGCCGGCGACGAGCTCGAGCTGGAGGGGACGCGCCTCCTCGTGCTCAACGCCCACGGAGACTCCGAGGACGAGAACGACCGCTCGCTCGCCTTCCGCCTGGAGCTCGACGGCTTCAGCTACACCCACGGCGCCGACCTCTACGCCGACGGCCAGCGCCGCGTCCTGACGCGCTTCCCGGACCGCGTGCGCACCCACGTCTATCGCGCGAACCACCACCTGCACGGCTCCTTCAGCGAGGAGCACCTGCTCCGCGCCGACCCCTGCCTGGTCGTCATCTCTGCCGAGGAGGCGGTCTACCAGCGGGTGGCCTTCACGCGCGACTTCCAGCGAGCCGTGGCGGCGCTCAAGGCTACCGGCGGGCGCCTGCGCGAGGTCTGTCTCACCCTGGAGAAGGGCAACGTCGTCGTCTTCGCGAACAGCGCGGACGACTGGGGCTACTCGAGCTACGCGCCGAACATCATCCTGGCGGGGCTCTATCCCTGAAGCGCGGGGCGCGGAGCGCCTCGGCGGTCAGAGCGGGAGGGCAGCGCGCGCCGGCGGGCGCTGCGTCAGCGCGCGGCCGACCACCTCGCGCAGCTGGTCCGGCGTGAAGGGCTTCACCAGGTACTCGGAGGCACCCTCGCGGATCCCGCGGACCGCGGTCTCGATGCTGGGGCAGCCGGTGATCAGCACCACGGGCTGCTCCGAGTGCCGCGCGCGGATGCGGCGGCAGAGCTCGACGCCGTTCATCACTGGCATGTTGATGTCCATCACGATCACGTCGAAGCGCGCCTCGTCGAGCCGGCGCAGCGCCGCCGTGGGCGAGTCCACCGCCTCGGTGTCGTAGCCCGCGCGGCGGAGGAGGTCGGTGCAGAGCGCGCGGACGCCACGCTCGTCGTCGACGATGAGGACGCGCTCGCGCCCCTGGCGGGCCTGGTTCTCCTGCGTCGTGCTCGCGGTCGCTTGGCTGGACATCACCTGCTCCTCGCTCCGCCTGGCGGGGTTGTCTTTCGCATCACGGCGGCTCTGATGGGCGGGGGTGGAGCAGCCCGCGTGCCAAGCCGCGAAAGGGGGCGGATCCCCGAGGCCGGCCGGCGGCCCAGCGAAGGGGGCGCGTCGAGATTGTCGACGGGGAGGTGCGGGCGTGTGGGCCTCGCGGGGACACGTGGCGCCGCGGGCGTGCTCAGAGCACCTTGCGCCCCGCCTCGTCAGCGCGCGCGACCTCGTCCCACTGCTCGCGGCGGTCCTCGTCGGCGCGGCCCTCCACCTGCTCCAGCCAGCCCCGCAGCGGCGCCGGCAGCCCGGCGAGCTCGAGCGGGTTGCCGGAGAGCTCGAGGGAGCGGAGCGCGGTGAGCCCCGTCAGCGAGCCAGGCAGCGCGCGGAGCGCGTTCGCTCGCAGCGAGAGCTCGCGCAGGCGAGCGAGCGCGCCGAGCTCCTCGGGCAGCGCCTCGAGGCCGTTGCCGTCGAGGTCGAGGAGCTGGAGGGCAGCGAGCTGACCCACGCTGGCCGGCAGCGCGCGCAGCCCGCAGCGCGCGAGGCGCAGCTCCTCGAGGGACGCCAGGCCGCCGAGCGCGTCGGGGAGAGCACCGAGCGGGTTGTCCTCCAGCGAGAGGACGCGCAGGCCGGAGAGCGCGAGGACGCCGGCAGGCAGCGCGCCGAGCAGGTTGTGGCCAGCGCAGAGGCTGCGCAGCATCGCCAGCCGGGCGAGGCTGCCAGGCAGGTGGTCGAGCCGGTTGCCGACGAGCGAGAGGTGCTCGAGCGCCGCCAGCGCGCCGAGGCTTTCAGGCAGCGTGGTCAGCCGGTTCAGCAGCAGGCGCAGGCTGGTCAGCGCGGTCAGCCCCTCGAGCTCCCCGGGCAGCGAGGCGAGCTGGTTCGAGCTCGCCTCCAGCCGCGACAGCGCGCCGAGCTGGCCGAGCGAGCGAGGCAGCCGCTCGAGCCGGTTCGCCTGCACGTCGAGC
>JAKLHH010000296.1 GCA_022710245.1 Myxococcota bacterium | reverse complement strand
AGCAGGGCGGGCTCGGCTTCTACCCCGTGCGCCTGACCGGCGGAGAGCTGGAGACCCACGAGGTCGTCAACTTCGAGGGCACCGAGCGGCTGGTCAGCAAGCAAGACCTCGCGGGCGCGCCTGCTCCGGCGGCCGCTCGCTGAGGACGCCTCCTCCCGGCTCCCGACTCCCGGCTCCTGGCTCCCCGCCCCCGATCACGCCCCAATACTGCCCGGCGGGTCCCGACTTGCCCCGGCCCCTCCGACCTAACACGCTTTCGGATGGCCAACAGCGAGACACGCGCCTACGGGCCGGCCAGCGACGCGACGCTGCCCGCGGCTCTCGACGACCGGCTCGATCTCCGGGGGCGGCTGGTCAGCGACCGCTACCGGGTGATCAGCAAGCTCGGCGAGGGGGGCATGGGCGTCGTCTACCTCGTCGAGCACGCGGCCATCGAGAAGCGCTTCGCGATGAAGGTCCTCGCCGAGGAGCTCGCGCGGCGCCCCGACGTCAAGGAGCGCTTCCTCCAGGAGGCGCGCGCCGCCGCGCGCATCGGCCACCCGAACATCGTCGACATCACCGACTTCGGCGCCACGCCGGGCGGCAGCGTGTTCTTCACCATGGAGCTCCTCGAGGGCCCGGACCTGGCCGAGGTGATCCGCCTCGGGGGGGCGATGCCCTGGTCGCGAGCGCGGCAGCTGCTGCTGCAGATCTGCGCGGCGCTCGGGGCGGCGCACGCGAAGGGCATCGTCCATCGCGACGTGAAGCCTGCCAACATCGTCCTCGTGCCTCGCCCGACCGGCGAGCAGATCAAGGTCCTCGACTTCGGCATCGCCAAGGTGACGACGCTCGAGGCGCGCAGCGAGCGCCTGACCCGCACCGGGATGATCTTCGGCACGCCCGAGTACATGGCCCCGGAGCAGGCGCTCGGACGACCGGTGGACGGGCGGGCCGATCTCTACGCGGTCGGCGTCATCATGTACGAGATGCTGACCGGCCGCGTGCCCTTCAAGGCCGACAGCTTCATGGCGGTCCTCAACAAGCACATCCACGAGCCGCCCCCTCCCCCGTCGACGGTCGATCCGCTGCTGCCGATCGGGCCCGCGCTGGAGGCGATCGTGCTCAGGGCGCTGGCCAAGGCGCCCGAGGACCGCTTCCAGTCGATGGCCGAGCTCGCCGGGGCGATCGAGGCGGCCGAGCGCGGCGACGAGCGCCCCGCGGCGCTGGCCGACGACGACGCGGGGGCCACGCTGGAGACGCGGCGCATGGGTGGCCGTGGTCGCTGGCTCGCGGCGACGGCCGCCCTCGTCGCGCTCGGGGCCGGCGTCGGGCTCGCGCTGCAGCTCCGTGCGCGACCGCCTGCGGCGCGGCCCGCGGAGACTCCCGCCCCGCCGCGCGAACGGCCTCGCCAGCCCGGGCCGGCCGCGGTGACCGCCGGCGCGGTCGCTGGCGAACCTGCGCCGGCACCCGCGCCGACGCCCGGCCCGACGGTGACCGAGCCGCCAGGCCCCCCTGCGCGAACGACCCTCGCGAGACCAGGGCCCGCGGCCACGAAGAAGGCGTCAGGCCGGCGTGGTGGGCCCAGGCCCGCGCGCGAGCCGGCCCCTGCCGCGGCCGCGACGCCCAGCGCACCCGCTCCGGTCACGGCACCCACGACGCCCGCGCCGACCCCGTCGACTCCGCCGAAGCCGGAGCCAAGGCCGCGGGCGGAGCCCAGCGGTGAGCTGAAGCCCTTCGACTGAGGCGGGGGAGCGGCCAGTCGCCTGCCCGTCGGCGTCGAGCGCTGGACCAGCCACGCAGCGGCAGCGCTACTTGACCTCGACCGTGACCGGCGCGCTCTCGACGGCCGGCACGAGCTCGACGTGGCTGTGCTGTGCCAGGCGGGCCGTCAGGGTGTGGTTGCCCGGGGTGAAGTACTTCATGAACTTGTTGTCGGGACCGATGGTCGTCTCTGCCGAGAAGACCGCGATGTAGCCGACGCCCTGGGGGCTCTTCGGGCTCACGTCGACATAGAGGTGGTAGTGCCCGAAGAATCGCTCGTTCGGCTGGTTCATGGCGGGCGCCTCGATCTTGAAGCGGCTCGCGCGCAGGGTGAGGTGGAGCCCGGGGGTCGCCTGGCTCACCTGCAGCGGCTCGACCTCGAGCGCCTCGATGCTCGGCGGGGACGCCGTGCTCTCCAGCGCACACGTGTTGGTCTCGTCGTTGACGGGGAGGCAGACGTACCCGTCGGGGCAGGCGCGCGGCACGAGGTTGCACGAGGCGCCGCGCTCCCCGTAGTCCGGATCGAAGCAACCAGCGAGGAAGACCACCAGCGAGAGGGTCGAGGCGCGGGCGAGCAGCATGGTCGCTCCCTCAGAATCGCAGACCGGCCGACAGGGTCGCGCCGTCCGCCATGATCAGCGGCGTGATCGCCACCGCGCGCTCGGTCCGGGCGCCGCGATGGTAGAGGACCAGCAGCACGGCGCCGGTCACCGCCGCCGCGCCCCCGACGACGGTCAGCACGACGCCCGAGGTGCTGAAGGCCCGCCCCTGCTCCTCGCTCGCCCGGAAGCTCGAGTACTCGAGGGCGTTCCGGAAGTCGGCCTCCACCTGCCCCTGCCGCCACCGCGCCAGCCCGAGCAGCGTGCCTCCCAGGGCCGCGACGGTCACCCCGGCGAGGCCGACGATCCAGCCAGCCTTGCGGAAGGACTCCGGCTGGGGCCGGACCTGACGCAGCACCGCGTCGCGTTGCTCGCGATCGCGTCGCTCCTGCTCGGCGCGGCGGCGCTCGCCGAGCTGCCGCAGGTTGCTGACCCGCGAGCGCACCGCCTCGGCATCGGCCGGCGCCGAGCGCAGGTACTCCTCATAGCGGCCGATCGCCTGCTCGTACTGACCGAGGTTCTCGTGGCACCGACCGAGGTTGAAGAGGATCCCCGGACGCCGGGCGAGGCGATAAGCCTCGCTGAACTGCTTGAGGGCGCCTTCGTAGTCGGCGCGGTTGTAGAGCGACTGGCCGAGCTCGAAGTACTTCCGCGCGATCTCCACTTCGGGCTGGGCCCGTGCAGGCGAGGCAGCGAGCAGCGAGAGCACCGCAGCCAGAGGGAGAGCGCGCCGTCCGGTGGGGCCCATCAGCGGTTGCCGCGGCATGGAGTTATATGTCGCGGCGGACGGGGCGGCGCAACCGCGGTGGGTTGCTAGAGGTGCTTGAGCAGGATCGCCTCGAACCCGGGGCACGCCTTCTCGAACTCGCGCCCCGCGACCTTCGCGATCTGGCCGCCGATCAGCGGCACGTGCACCTCGATGGTGATCTCGTGGACCAGGCGCGCGCCGGCGGGCCCGCGCGGCGTGAGGCGGTAGACTCCACCCAGTGTTGCCCTGCTCCCCATGCTGCCGCCGCTGTAGCTCCAGGTCAGCGTGCCCTCCCGGGGCCGGGAGCGGCTGGTGGTGAGCGACTCGCAGGTGCCGCTGCGATCGAGGGCGCCGAGCTTGCCGCGCCGGTACTCCACGGAGCGGAGCTCGAAGACCGTCTCCTCCTCGCTCCGGCGGACGAGCGCGAAGCGGGTGGAGACGACCTCCTCGCGCGAGCGCTCGCGCTCCACGTTGTAGCCCTCCTCGCAGAGGACCTCGAGGGCGCGCGCGGGCGAGGCGTCGAGCTCGAGGGTGCGGACGATCTTCACGGCTCGCCGGACGCTCAGCGGATGGGGATGCCAGGGGCGGGGAAGGCCTGGCAGAGCTCGGCGATCTCCGCGGCGACCTTCGCCTGCAGCTCCGTGTCCTCCGGCTTGCCGATCACGCGATCCATCCACTCGGCCAGCTTCGGCATCTCGCTCTCCTTCATGCCGCGCGAGGTGAGGGACGGCGTGCCCAGGCGGATCCCGCTCGGGTCGAACGGCTTGCGCGGGTCGAAGGGCACCGTGTTGTAGTTGCAGACCATGCCGGCCGCGTCGAGGGCCTGCGCGGCGACCTTGCCCGGCACGCCCTTGCGCGTCAGGTCGATCAGGATCAGGTGGTTCTCGGTGCCGCCGGAGACGAGGTCGTAGCCGCGGCCGATCAGCGCGTCGGCGAGCGCCTTCGCGTTCTTCACGATCTGCGCCGCGTACTGCTTGAACTCCGGGGTCGCGGCCTCCTTCAGCGCGACGGCGATGGCGGCCGTCGTGTGGTTGTGCGGGCCGCCCTGCAGCCCCGGGAAGACCGCGTTGTTGATCTCCTTCCGGTGCTCCTTCTTGCAGAGGATCATCCCGCCGCGCGGGCCGCGCAGGGTCTTGTGCGTGGTGGTCGTCACCACGTCGGCGAGCGGCACCGGGCTGGGGTGCACGCCACCGGCGACCAGGCCGGCGATGTGGGCGATGTCCGCCGCGAAGATGGCGCCGACCTCCTTGGCGATGGTGGCGAACGCCTCGAAGTCGATGATGCGCGGGTAGGCGGTGGCGCCAGCCCAGATGACCTTCGGCCGGTGCTCGCGCGCGAGGCTGCGCACCTGGTCGTAGTCGATGCGCCCGGTCTCCTTCACCACGGTGTACTGCACCGCCTTGAAGAAGGCGCCGGTGATGCTGACGTTCCAGCCGTGCGTGAGGTGGCCGCCGTGCGGGAGCGCCATCCCCATCACGGTGTCGCCCGGCTTGCAGAAGGCCATGTAGACGGCGAGGTTCGCCGGCGAGCCCGAGTAGGGCTGCACGTTGGCGGCCTCGGCGCCGAAGAGCGCCTTGGCGCGATCCCGCGCGAGGATCTCGACCTGGTCGATGACCTGCTGGCCCTCGTAGTAGCGGCGGCCGGGGTAGCCCTCGGAGTACTTGTTGGTGAGGACCGTGCCGGTCGCCTCGAGGACGGCGGCCGAGGCGTAGTTCTCCGACGGGATCATCCGGATCTTGCTGGCCTGCAGCTTCTCCTCGGCGAGGATCAGGTTCCACAGCTCGGGGTCGACGGTGCGCAGCGGTTCGTTCATCATGTGCTCTTCCTTGTCAGCGCCCCCTGCTGGCACGCGCACGTGCTCAGCTGGAGGCAGGCGGGGTCCTGGGACTCGTTGAAGCGCGCGAGCGCCGCGCGCAGGAGCGGGCTGCACTCCCAGCAGCCCGAGGGGACCTGCGAGGCGGGCAGCCCCTCGTCGCTGAGCCCGACGTGGACCTGGAGACCCAGCGCGCGCAGCCCCGCGGTGGCGCGGAGCGCGGACCAGAGCGACGGCGGCGCATAGCGCCCGGCGCGGAGCTCGTCGGCGAGCGGCGTGCCGTCGGGGACGAAGGCCGGCTCCAGCGCGACGCGCACCCCGAGCCGGAGACGCTGCGCCAGGTCGGCGAGGTAGCGCCCGCTCGCGAGCACGTCCTCCACCGCCTCCTCCTCGCCGGTGCCGATCGGCTTGAGCAGCAGGTAGACGACCAGGCCCGCGCCCTCGCCGAGCGCGGCGACGCGGGTCGCGGCCTGCTCGAAGGCGGAGAGCGAGAAGCCCTTGTGGATGCGCCGGAGGCGGATCTCGTCGTTCGCGCTCTCCAGCCCGATGGCGACCTCGAGGAGGACGCGGCGGTCGTGACCGAGGGCGGCGCGCGCCGCGATCAGCGCGTCGGCGGTGGCGTACTCGGGCCGCGACTCGACCACGACGCTGCGCAGGCCGGGGAGCGCCGCGCAGAGCTCGAGGAGCGAGCGCCGCGCGAGCGAGGGCACCTCGCCGTCGTTGAAGAAGGAGCCGGAGCAGAAGAGGTCGAGCTCGTCCAGGCCGCGCGCGCTGGTGGCTTGCTCGTCGAGCGCGCGCTGCAGCTGGGCCACGAGCTTGGTGGCGGGCACCGGCACGCCGCGGGTGGTCAGGTGGTGGAAGCCGCAGTTGGTGCAGCCGCCGCTGCGGAGCGCGTAGGCGCAGCCAGGCGCCCGCAGGATCACCATCAGCCGCTGGCCCGGCTGGCCGCGCACCCAGGCGCGCGAGAGCTCCACCGCCGCCGGCCGCTCGAGCTCGCTCACTTCGCCGCCTCCACCAGGTAGGGGCCGAGCGCGAGCGCGTCCATCCCCGAGGCGGTGAAGGTGCGCAGCGCCTGCGCGGGTGTGCCCACGATCGGCTCGCTGATGTTGAAGGACGTGTTGAGCACCGCGCCGACGCCCGTCAGCCCGCGCATCTCCTCGAGCAGGTGGTGGTAGAGCGGGTCGTCACCGCGACGGACGCGGTGCAGGCGCGCGGTGGAGCGGTGCGTGCTCCCGTTCTCCTGCACCACCGCCGGGATCACCTGGCTGAAGCGATCGTCGCTGAGGTCGCAGGCGAGGAGCATGTAGTCGGAGCAGCAGTCCCCCGGCGGCAGATCGAAGAGGCGGTCGACCTCCTCCTCCATCACGCTCGGCGCGAAGGGGCGGAAGGACTCTCGCATCTTGACCTGGGTGTTCAGCCGGTTGCGCGTGTCGAAGCGCGTCGGGTCGGCGAGGATGCTGCGGTGCCCCAGCGCGCGGGGGCCGAACTCGAGGCCGCCCTGGAACCAGGCCACGATCTGCCCGCGCTCGAGGCGCCGCGCCACCAGGGCGGCGATGTCGTCGGGGCGGCTCGCGCGCAGCCCCTCCTGCTCCAGCGCCCCACGCAGCACCGGCTCCTCGTAGGCGGGGCCGGTGAAGGCGTGGTCCATCCGCGGTCGCCCGGGGAGCCCGAGGAGCTCGCAGTGGACGTAGGCGGCTGCCCCGATGGCGGTGCCGGCGTCGTTGGCGGCGGGCTGCACCCAGAGCTTGCGGAACGGCGTCTCGCGGAGCAGGCGGTTGTTCGCCACGCAGTTGAGCGCCACCCCGCCCGCCATGCAGAGCGCGTCGACGGGGGCAGCCCCGCGGGGCCGGCCCTCGTTGACCATGCGGTGGAGGCCGCGCGCGAGGTTGAGCATCACCTCCTCGGTGACGATCTGCAGCGCGGCGGCGATGGAGGCGTCCTCGTAGCGATCGACGGGCGCCTTGCGCCGCGGCCCGAAGAGCCGCTCGAGCTCGCTGAAGTCCGCGGTGCGGAAGCGCATCACCTCGTTGTCGATCCAGAAGCTCCCCTCCGGGTGCATCCGCACCACCTCGCGGAGCGTGCCGAGGTGATCCCGGTTCGAGAGCTCGCCGCGCGGGTCGGTGATGCAGCCGTAGCCCATCATCTTGCCGGGGCCGCCGTAGCAGTCGAAGCCGAGGAGCTCGGACATCTTCTCCCAGAGGAAGCCGAGCGAGTGCGGGTACGGGATGCGCGCCACGCGCTGCAGCTTGCCGCCGCGCCCGACGCCGAGCCAGGTGGAGTGGAACTCGCCGATGCCGTCCACCGCGATGACCGCCGCGTCCTCGAAGGGCGCCACGGTGTAGGCGCTCGCCGCGTGGCAGAGGTGGTGCTCGATGAAGTGGAAGCGCGCCTTCGGGAAGCGCTCCTCGAGGAGGCGGCGCGCCTCCAGGTTCGACTTGTAGAAGGTCTCCTCGCCGTCGGGCGAACCGAAGTCGCCGGCGGGGACGCGGGCGCTGTCGGGCAGGTCGCGGTTCTGCGCGCGGCGCGCCTCGGGGTCGAAGGAGTAGCCGATCTGGGTCACCTCGTCGTGGCCGATGCCGGCGCGCTCGAGGCAGTAGCCGATCGCCTCCCAGGGGAGGTGGTGCGCGGTGTCCACGCGGGACTTCTTCGCGTGCTTGACCCGGTTGTAGCGCTCCTCCTCCACCGCGGCGACGATGCGCCCCTCGTGGATCAGGCAGGCCGCCGACTCGTGGTAGGCGGAGTTGACGCCGAGGATGAACTCGCTCATCACGACCTCCGGAGCAGGTCCCGACCGGACGCAGCCTCGGACCGGGACCTCCGGAGGCTACCTCAGGCGCGGCGGCGGGGCTACACCCGTCCGGACCCGGAGCGCCGGAGCGGCGCGGTGGGTCTGGTCAGGCTGGCGCCGGAGGCCGGAAGGCTAGCATCCCGGATCTACAGGGTCATCTCGCGGATCTACAGGCTCATCTCGCGGACCTCGCGCCGTAGAGGCCATGCTCCTCCAGGTAGCGCAGCGTGGAGGGTGTGAGATCGCGAGGCGCGCGACCCGCCGCCAGGTCAGCGCGGATCCGGGTGGAGCTCTCCACGCCGCCGGAGAGAGGCATCACGCTCACTCCGAACGGCAGGCGCGCCGGCAGCTCGTAGCCCGCTCGCGGCGTGACCGCGTAGCGATAGCCCCAGCGCAGCGCCTGGGCCACCAGGCCGCGCTCGGCCGCCGAGGAGAACGCGTCGGCGCCGGTCATGATGGCCAGCGGCGCGCCAGGGTGGCGCGCATGGATC
>JAKLHH010000295.1 GCA_022710245.1 Myxococcota bacterium | reverse complement strand
GGCCATCACCCGCCTCATCGCGCCGGCTGACGGCGTCGTCATCTCGCGCGACGTGGAGCCCGGCGACGTCGTCTCGCCCGGCCGGGTGCTGATGGTGCTCGCCCGCTCGGGGGAGACGCGGCTCGTCTTCCAGCCGGAGGAGAAGAACCTCGGCCTGCTCCGCGTCGGTCAGCCGGCGCTGGTCTCGGCGGACGCCTTCCCCGAGCAGCGCTTCTCCGCCGTCATCACCACCATCGCGCCGGCCGTCGACGCCCAGCGCGGCACCATCGAGGTCAAGCTGCGGGTCCCCAGCCCGCCCGCCTACCTGCGGCCCGACATGACCGTCTCGGTGGACGTCGAGGTCGCGCGGCGTCCGGGCGCGCTCGCCCTGCCGGCCGAGGCGGTCCGCGCCGGCGCCGAGGAGACGCCCTGGGTCCTCGCGCTCCGGGGCGGCCGCGCCGAGCGCCGCCCGGTGCGCCTGGGGGTGCGCGGGGTGGGCTACCTCGAGGTCGCCAGCGGCCTCGAGGCAGGCGAGCAGGTCGTGCTGCCGGTCGCGCAGCTCCGCGCCGGCGAGAAGGCGCGCGGCGAGGTGCAGCCGCCGCCGGAGGTGAAGGGTGCCCTTTGAGTGGTTCATCGCGCTCCGCTACCTGCGCGAGGGGCGCTCGCAGACCGCGCTGATCCTCTCGGGCGTGGCGGTCGGCGTCGCGGTGATCGTCTTCCTCTCGGCCCTGATCAACGGGCTGCAGACGACCCTCATCGCGCAGACCCTCGGCTCGCAGGCGCACATCGTCGTGCGGCCTCCCCGCGAGGAGCCGCGCCCGCTCCGCCGCGAGCCGGGCGTCTCGTACGTGACGCGCCTCGAGGTGGCCCCGCAGCGGCTGCGCTCCATCGCCCAGTGGCAGCAGGTGCGCGCGGCGATCGACCGCGTCCCCGGCGTCATCGCCACCACCCCGACGGTGGCCGGCTCGGCCTTCGTCAACCGCGGCAACGCCTCCAAGTCCATCGCGCTCCGCGGCGTGGAGCCGGAGAGCTTCACCCGCATCATCGCCGTCGACCGCAAGCTCACCGCCGGCCACTTCCGCGTGGGCGGCGGTGAGGTCGTGATCGGCGTCGAGCTGGCCAAGGACCTCGGCGTCGTGGTCGGGGACAAGCTCCGCGTCGTCAGCGCCGAGGAGCGCGACGAGGTCTTCACCGTCAGCGGGATCTTCGACCTCGGCAACAAGGACGTGAACGAGCGCTGGGTGATCGTCTCGCTGCGCGAGGCGCAGAACCTCCTCGACCTGGCGGGCGGCGCCTCCTCCATCGAGGCGAAGGTGGACGACATCTTCGGCGCCGACGCGATCGCCGCGGCGGTCGCTGATCGCACGGGCCTCGTGGCCGACAGCTGGACCAGGATCAACGCGCAGCTGATGATCGGCCTCCGCTCGCAGAACAGCTCCAAGTACATGATCCAGTTCTTCGTGGTGATCGCCGTCGCGCTGGGGATCGCCAGCGTGCTGGTGGTGGCGGTGGTGCAGAAGTCGCGCGAGATCGGCATCCTCAAGGCGGTCGGCACCTCCACCCGCCGGGTGATGCGCATCTTCCTCATCCAGGGCGGCCTCCTCGGGCTCGCCGGGTCAGCGGTGGGGAGCGGCCTCGGCGCCCTGCTCTCGCTCTTCTTCGCCACGCTGGCCAAGAACCCCGACGGCTCGCCGACCTTCCCGGTGGACCTCTCGCCGTCGCTCTTCGTCGCCGCGACGATCCTCGCCACGGTGGTGGGGCTCGTCGCCGCGGTGGTGCCGGCGCGGCGGGCGGCGAGGCTCGACCCGGCGATGGTGATCCGCTATGGGTAGCCACGACCTCCCGGGAGCCGGCGCCCGCGACCAGGGGGCGGGGGGCGGGGCGCCGCCCGTCCTCCAGCTCCAGGGAGTGATCCGCGAGTTCGGCGAGAAGGTGATCGCGCGCATCCTGCACGGCGTCGACCTCCGCGTGGAGGCGGGCGAGTTCGCCGCGCTGATCGGGCCCTCGGGCTCGGGCAAGAGCACGCTCCTGCACCTGATGGGGCTCCTCGATCGACCCACGGCGGGCAAGGTGCTGGTGCAGGGCCAGGACACCTCCGCCCTCGACGACGACGAGCTGACCCGGCTGCGCGGCCGCTCGCTGGGCTTCATCTTCCAGTTCCACCACCTGCTGCCGGCCTTCACCTCGCTGGAGAACGTGATGATCCCCGCGCTCGCCGACCGCGGGCGCTCCGACCCGGAGCTGAAGCAGCGCGCGACGGAGCTGATCCGCCGCGTGGGGCTGGAGGACAAGCTCAACTTCCGCGCGACCGACCTCTCGGGCGGGCAGCAGCAGCGCGTGGCGATCGCGCGCGCGCTGGTCATGCGCCCGCCGCTGGTCCTCGCCGACGAGCCGACCGGGAACCTCGACACCGGCACCGCCGACGAGGTCTTCGAGCTGCTGCGCGAGATCAACCGCGAGGAGCGCACCGCGTTCCTCGTCGTCACCCACGACCCGCGGCTCGCGGCGCGCTGCGATCGGGTGATCGAGCTCGTCGACGGGCGCATCCGCTCGGACCGGGTGACCGCGCCCGCGAGCGTCGCGCCGCCGACCGCCACGCCCTGAGGTCGCGGGGCTGGCGCGCGCTGGTCGGCTCACGGGAGACACCCGACCGCCTGGCGAGGGAGAGGCGACAGGCAGTCAGCGCAGCGTCAGGATCGTGATCCCGGGCGGGCAGAGCAGGCGCATGCAAGGGGCCTGACCGCGCTCGCAGCCAGCGCCGCGGCTGATGTAGATGGTCCCCCCGCCGAACCGATGCAGGCCGCCCCGCGCGACTGCGCGCGGCAGCGTCGAGGAGGTGCTCACAGGCCCGAGGTAGGGAGCACGATCTGCCCCGCCGTGGGCGTGGCCCGAGAGGACGGCTGTCCGCCGTGTCATGACGGAGGCAGCAACGACCTCTGCGTTGCGGCGGTAGCGCGCGGCCTGCATACTGCCCTGGTGCCGGACCGTGGCCTCATCGCTCGCATCGTCGGCTTCGCCACCCGCCGGCCGTTCCTCGTCGTCGGCGTGGTGGGCGTGCTGACCGCGCTCGCCGTCCTCGGCGCGCGCACCCTGCGCCTCGGCGAGAGCATCTACGATCTCTTCCCGCACCGCCCCGGGCCGATCGCCGACCTCGCCGCCTACACGCGCGCGCTCGCCGGCCAGGGCGAGCTGGTGGTGCTGGTGAGCGGCGCCGACCCCGCGCGCGTCGAGCAGGGCACGCGCCGGGTCGCGGCGGCGCTCGCGCGGCTGCCCTCGCTGACCGCGGTGCGCGCCGGCCTCGAGGGGAGCGCGGCGCAGGGGCGCCTGGCGAAGAGCCTCCTCCTCCTCGCCGGACCCGACGCCTGGCCCGAGGTGGAGCGGCGGCTGACCCGCGACCTGCCCGCGCAGCTCGCGCGCCTGCGCCGCCTGCTCCTCGCCCCCCTCTCGCCGGAGCGCCGCCTGATCACCCTCGACCCGCTCCTCCTCTCCGAGCCGGTGCTCGAGGGTCTGGAGGGCGGCGTCAGCCGCGCGAGCGGCCTCTTCGCCAGCCGCGACGGCCGGGCCGCGCTGATCTTCGCCACCCCGCGCGGCCCCGCCTCGGACGGCCGCCTCTGCGAGCGCCTCCACGACGAGCTCGAGCGCCTCGCCGCAGCCGAGCGCGCAGAGGAGCGCGGGTCCGGCCTCACGCTGCGCTTCACCGGCGCCCACCTCTACGCCTACTACATTGCCTCGGCGCTGCGGCGCGACCTCACCGTCAGCAGCCTGGTCGCGCTCCTCGGGGTGGCGCTGATCCAGCTCCTCTTCTTCCGCTCGCTGCGCCTGATCCCGCTCTCGGCGGCGACCGCCGGCGTCGCGCTCGCCTGGACCCTGGCCCTCGCCGCGCTCGGGGTCGGGCACCTCTCGGCGCTCTCGCTCGCCTTCGCCGCGCTCTTCATCGGCATGAGCGACGACGCGCTGATCCACATCACCGCGCACACGCGCCGCCACCTCGGCGAGCGCCCGGCGGAGCGGCTGCGCCTGGCCGTGCGCGAGGTCGCCCCGGCGCTGATCACCGCCACCGCCACCGTGGTCGCCGCCTTCCTCTGCTTCGGCCTCAGCACCTTCACCGGGCTCTCGCACACCGGGCTCCTCGCCGCGACCGGCCTCGGCCTGAACCTGATCCTCGCGCTCGTCTTCTTCCCGGCGCTGGCCGTGCTGCTGCCGCCAGGGCCGGGCCCGAGCGGCACCACGCTGATCGACCGCTGGCTCGAGGGCCTCTCCGAGCTCGCGCAGCGCCGGCGCCTGATCGTCATCGTGGTCGCCGTCCTCCTCGGGGGCGGCGGCCTCTGGGCCGCGCGCGGCCTCACCTTCAGCACCGACCTCTCGCGACTCGCGCCGGTGGCGATGCCGCCCGCCGAGACCGACCGCGCCATCGCCGAGGCCTTCGAGCGCGATCGCAACCGCCTCCTCGTCCTCGCGCGCGGCCGCGATCTCGAGCAGGTGCTGCGAGTCAACGACGCGCTCGCCGAGCGGCTCGAGGCGCTCCGCGCGCGCGGCGAGGTCTCCGGGAGCCTCAGCCTCTCGCGGCTCTTGCCCTCGCGGCAGACCCAGGAGCGGCGGCGCGCCCGCCTGCGGGCGCTCGACCCGCCTCAGCTCGTGCGCCGCCTCGACGAGGGGCTCGCGGCGGTGGGCCTCGACCCGGCCGCCTTCGCGCCGTTTCGCGAGAGCCTCCTCGCGCCGGCGACGGTGAGCGAGGCCGACCTGCCGCCGGCGCTGCGTCCGCTCGTCTCCCGGCACCTCTCCCGCGAGCCCGACGGGAGCCTCCTCGTCGCCACCGTCGTCTACCCGCGCCCGGGCGCCAGCGCGCCGAGGCTCGCGGCGGAGCTCGAGCGGCTCGCGGCGCCCGGGGTCCGCGTCGGGGTGACCGGCGCGGTGATGGCCGGCGCGCAGATGGCGCAGCTCCTTCGCCGCGACCTCCTCCTCATCAGCCTCACCACGGCCGGCGCGGTGCTGCTCCTCCTCGGGCTCCTGGTCCGGCGGCTCTGGCCCGTCCTCGCCACGCTCCTCTCGCTGGCGCTCGCCGGGGTGGCCTTCGCCGGCGCGCTGCGCCTGCTCGGGCTGGAGATGGACGTCTACAACCTGATGGTCATCCCGATCATCATCGGCTACGGCGTCGACGACCACCTCTACCTGGTCCACCGCTCGCTCAAGGACGGCGTCCGCGACGGGGTGGTCGAGAGCGGTCGGCCCGTCCTCGCGGCGACGCTGACCACCATGGCCGCCTTCGCCGCGCTCGCGCTCTGCCGGCTCCCCGGCCTGCGCACCCTCGGGCTCACCGGCACGCTGGGCCTCGGCCTCGGGCTCACCGCCTCGCTGGTGGTGATGCCGGCGCTGCTCACGCTGGGGTCGCGGCGGCGGTGACGGCTCGCGGCCGCCGCTCGCCGCGGGGGTGGTGCGCGCCGCGGGTCCCATCTACTCTGTGCAGGACGGAGGAGCTGCCCATGCCTGACCCGGCCAGGCTCGACGCCCTCGAGGACGGCGCGGTCGAGTACCTCGCGGTTCGCGTCGAGCGAGACCTGATCGCGCAGCTGCAGGACGGAGCCCCGGTGGTCCGCATCAGCCCCGGGAGGTCGAGGAGCTCGCCTTGCGGCGCGGCACCACCGCGGAGCGCCCGGTCATCCAGACCGTCTTCGCCCTCGCGCTCCTCCTCGGGGGGCTGGTGGGCCTCTGGTTCTTCCACGGCAATGACACTGAGCTCCTGCTGGGGGGCACCAAGGCAGCGCACCTGCTGGGGGCGAGCCTGTTGCTCGCGATTCCGCTCGGCGCCTGGCTGCTCATCGGGGTGCTGCGCCGCGGGGTCTACCTCGCGGTCACCACCAGGGGGGACCTCAGGCGGCTGAGCTTCTCGACGCGGCCGGAGCCGGCGACGCTGGAGCGGTTCCTTCGCGAGGCCGAGCGCATCCTCCGCCGGCCCGTTCGTCGCGAGCTGCCCTGAGCCGGACGCCACCGGCCGCCGTCCTCGAGCTGACCACCACGGCGCGGATCGAGCTCGTCGCCAGCGTCCGGCACGCCGGACGTGCCGGAGCGGTAACCGGACACGAGCCTCTCCGCGCGCCGCGTGGCTCGCGGAGCGTGGGACGTCTCGACGCTGGCGCGCGACGTGCAACGCTCGCCCGCTGTGGCCGACCATGTCGACATCGCGCTCCGCAGCCTGGCGACCCGCCACCTGACGCGGCTGCTTCCCGGCCTCCTGGCCGGTCGGCGAGTCGAGCACCTCCGGGTCGAGCGGGCGGAGTTGCCGCAGGTGATCGAGCGCCGCGCCGATGACGTGGTCCGGGCGCGCGTCGACGGGGTCGAGACGATCCTTCACACGGAGTTTCAGCAGCGCCACTACCGCGGCTTGCCGCTGCAGGCGCTCGTCTACAACGCCCTGCTGCGCCAGCGGCACGATCCGACGCCGGTGCTCACGCTCGTCGTGTACCTGATGCCGAGGCCACCCCGTCGCCCGATCCCGCGCGGGATCGAGCCGACGAAGTCGAACCCTCAGCTCACCTTTTGCTACGAGGTCTTCTGCCCCTGGGAGCGCGCGATCAGCATCGAGGAGGTGGCGCGCTGTCCGGCGCTCGCACCGCTCGCTGTCCTGACCCCGGCCATCGGGGCACGAGACCTGCGCCAACTCGCGGAGGCCGTGGAGCGGAGCGCGCTCGACCGTGAGGAGGCGGGCGATCTGCTCGCGGTCACCTACCTCGTCGGCGGCTGTCGGTTCGGCGCGAGCGTGCTACAGTCTCTGAAGAGGAGCGGTGCCATGGAGCACTCCACCACCTATCAGCTCGTCTTCAAAGAGGGCGAGGCGCGGGGCGAGGCGCGGGGTCGGGCCGAGGGCGAGGCGCGGGGTCGGGCCGAGGGCGAGGCGCGGGGTCGGGCCGAGGGCGAGGCGCGGGCCCTCAGGCGATCGATCGCGGCTCTCGTGCGGACCAGGCTAGGCGTGGTCCCGTCCCGGCTGGAGCGACGCCTGGACCAGCTCGACGCCCCGGCGCTGGACCTCCTCTTCACCCGTCTCCTCGAAGCGGCCAGCCCCACGGCCGTGCGCAAGCTCCTGCCGCGCTAAGTCACACGGCCTCATCCCTGGCTTGAAGGCGCAGCCCCGAGGAGAGTCGGAGCAGCCGAGGGGTTGCGGTTCAGCCCCGCTCGCGGTAAGGCGCGCAGCATGCTGCCCGCGCTCCTCGCCGCCTACCTCGCCGCGCTCCTCGCCGTCACCGTCTGGGTGCGGCTCCGCCACGGCGCGCAGCGCGACCGCCACCAGCGCTTCGTCGCCGGCGGCAGCCTCTCGGCGCTGGTCACCGGCTGCACGCTGACCGCGACCTCCGTCGGTGGCTCTTCGATCGTGGTCGCCTCGGCGCTCGTCTACCAGCACGGCCTGGCCGGGATCTGGATGGACCTCGCGGGCGCGCTCGGCTTCCTCGCGCTCGGGCTCCTCCTCGCGCGGCGCGTGCGCGAGACCGGCGTCGCCTCCATCGCCGAGCTCGCCGGCCTGCGCTACGGCCCCGGCGTCCGCCGCCTGGTGGCGCTGGTGGTGCTGGTCGTCGAGCTCGCCTGGCTCGCGCTGCAGGCCAAGGCCGTCGCCGCCGTGATCGCGCCGGCGCTCCCGGGCGTCCCCGAGTGGCAGCTCCTCGCCGGCTCGCTCGCGGTGGTGGTCGCCTACACGCTGGTCGGCGGCCAGGTCGCGGTCTCCTACGTCGACCTCGTGCAGATCGTCATCATGCTCCTCGGCCTCGGCCTCCTCGCGCCGCTCGGCGCCGCCCGCGCGCTCGGCCCGGGCGGCCTCGCGACGCTGCGCTGGGACTTCCCGGTCAGCGCCGGCTTCGGCTGGGGCGACCTCCTCGGCTTCCTGGCGCTGACGGGGCTGCCGCACCTCTGCGGCTCCGACCTCTACGCGAAGCTCCTCTCGGCGCGCGACGGCCGCGCCGCCGCCCGCGGCGCGCTCCTCGCCGCGGCGCTCAAGGCGCTCTTCGCGGCGAGCGTGGCGCTGACCGCGCTCTGCGCCGCGCGCCTGCTCCCCGGCCTCGCGCGCCCCGGCGAGGTGCTGCCGCAGCTGATCGGGCGCGTGCTCCCGTCGGGCGTCGCCGCGGTGGTGGTGATCGCCGTCATCGCCACCATGCAGTCGACGGCGAGCCAGGTGCTGCTCTCGGCGGTCACCATGCTCGGCAACGACCTCTGGCCGCGGCCCGCGG
>JAKLHH010000294.1 GCA_022710245.1 Myxococcota bacterium | reverse complement strand
ACCTTCACGGCGAGCTCCTTGTAGCTGCCGGTCCAGCTACCTGTCTTCGGGAAGAGCAGGTCCTGGACCTTGGCGCCGCCCACGTGGAGGGCGAGCCGGCCGTCGATCGGGCCCGCGTAGCCGAGGGTGATGCCGCTCGCCTTCGCCACGTTGCCGAGCTGCACCCCGGCGCCGGCGGCGCCGAGGTTGCCGACGATGCTGCCGCCCGACGCCTTCGCATCGGAGAAGAGCTTCGCCTGGCCCAGCAGCGCGCCGCGCTCGGCCTCCACCCGCCCGCTGACCCCCCCGGCGCCCGAGGGCGCCGCGCGGCTGACGCCGAAGCGGGCGAAGGTGCGCTCCACCTCGCGCATGCAGACCTTGCAGAAGTCCGACTTGAGCGTCCGCATCAGGCAGGTCCGCGTCGGGCGGAAGCCCGTGTTGCAGACGGCGCCAGGGAACGCGCCCACCTTCCCGTCGTAGGCCGCGGTGTCGGGCGTCGGCAGCTTGTCGGCGCTGACCAGGTCGCTCCAGGCGAGCTTGCTGCGCTCGGCCGAGAGGGCCGTGTTGGGGCTCGCGTAGCAGCCGAGGTTGCTGTTGTAGACGTTGTACTCGTCGCCCAGCTCGAAGAGCCCGTGGCCGAGCTCGTGAGCGGCCACGCGACCGCTGAAGCTGGTGCGGGTGTAGGTCGCCACCGGGATGACGTTCCATGGCGCGCGCAGCATGCCGCAGCCGCCGTACTTCGTCGTGTTGACCACGACCAGGACCACGTCCGCTCCGGCCTGCCGCCCGAGCTCCTGCACCAGCACGCCGTCCTTCGGCTCGATGCAGCGCTCGAGGGCGGCGCTGCTGCTGAAGCTCGTGTCGAGGACGGTGTCACTGCTGATCTTCTGCAGCGGGATGTCGGTGCCGGACTGGTTCGAGGTGAGGTCCTGCCGCCAGACGTTGACGCCATGCCAGAAGTCCTTGAAGCCGGGGATCTCGGCGAGGCTCTTCACCACGGCGTCCGCGTCCTGGCGGAAGCGGTCCAGCTCCGCCGCGGTGTAGCCGTCGCCGAGGATGAGGACGTCGGCCCGGCTCGCGCTCGGGCCATGGTCCACGAGCTTCACGGGAGCGGGGTAGCCGGCGTACGAGCGGCGGGCGGGGGCGCGCTCGGGGTCGAGCTCCAGCTCGCCGAGCGTCCCGCTCTCGTCGCTGAGCACGAGGCGCCCCCGGACGCCGGGGAGGACCAGGCGGAGGACGCCGCTCTCGCCGAGCCCGACCTGGCTGACCAGCTCGTCTCCCTCTGGCACCTCGACGCGGACGAGCCGCGGATCGGCCACCTCGCCGTCGGTGATCAGCTCACCGGCCACGCCGTGCAGCGCGTAGCGGAGGCTGCGCGACTCGACGAGCGGCGCGCGGTCAGGCGCTGTAACCGCTGTGAGCGAGGGCTCCAGGCGTTCGAGCGATGGCCCTCGCTCGCCGAGCTGGATGGTGACCTCCACCAGCGTCCCGGTGCTGCTGCCTGGCGGCCCCGTCTGGCAGCTCGCGAGGACGCCGCCGAGGAGCAGTGAGCCGAGGACGATCTGTGATGCCGCGCGCGGGGAGACCAGCGTCATCTCTTCCTCCCAATTGCGGGTCCTCGCGGCCTGCGGCCGCTCCGGGATGAGACCGCCGCAATTCACCAGCTGACTCTGCAGGGCATGTGCCGGCAGCGACCACGAACTGAACCGAGGTGCAGGGTGGTGGGCGAAGGTGTGAAGCGCCGTGGGATGGGAGATGGACAGGGGGCGGGTGGCCTCACCTGTCGTGGCGGGTCCACACCAGACGCACGTCGCGCGTCACGGGTCAGGTGGCGTTCGTCCGCGTGCGGCTCGCTCGTCCGCAGAGCAGGCTCAGGCCCGCCGCCCGCTCACTCCGGTGACGATCCCGCTCGCGATCAGGTGCGCGCCGCGCAGGCACTCGGGGACGCCGCCGTGGAGCAGCGTCGCGGAGATCGCCGCGCCGACCTCCTCCGCCTCGCCGCCCGCCACCTGGAACCAGCAGGCGCCTGCGCGATGGAGCGAGCCCGCGCGCTCGAGCAGCCGCCGCCGCTCGGCGCTGCGGGGCAGGCGATCGATGGCGCCCAGGAAGGCCGGCAGGTCCGGCGGCCGCCGCATCACCGCCGCGCAGGGGAGCTCGAGCTCCTCGGCGAGGCGCGGCAGGTCCACCAGGTTCAGCCCGCCGAGGGTGATCCCGTCGAGGAGCACCAGGTGGAGCTGGGCCTGGAACTTCGAGCCGCGGACCATGCAAATCAGGCGGTCGGTGGCGTTGCGGCCGTCCTGCCGGATCCGCGCGCTGAGCAGCCCCTCGAGCTCACCGCCGCTGTAGATCGCGCCGACCACCAGCACCTCGGCGCGGCCGCCCCGGACGAAGGGGCCGTCGTCGATCCCCAGCGTCCGCAGCCGGCGGCCGGTCCGGAGCAGCGCGCGCAGGCTCACCGCGTCACCTCGGGGACGAACAGCTCGCGGCGGCCCTGCAGGTAGACCCCGAGCGGGCTGATCCCGGGCGCACCGTCGGGCACGACGCGGCCGCGGGCGCGGTAGTAGCGCTCCCAGACCTCGCGCTCGGGGGTGCCGGGGCGGCCGAAGAACATCGGCGAGAGCCGGAGCGCCGGACGCAGCGCGAGGTAGACCAGCTCCGAGCAGTAGAGCCGCCCGTTCTCGACGAGGAAGTCCTCGTCGTAGGGAGCGCCGAGGAGCTCGCGCGCGGCCTGCACCGCCGCGCGGCCCAGCGCCCGTCGCTCGGGCCGCAGCCGGCCGAAGCGGAAGCCGTGCCGCCGCCCCTCCGCTCCCCGCACGCGGGCCAGCACCTCGGCGAGCGGCCGGCGCGTGACGCCCCCCCGCGGCCACGCCTCGAGGACGAAGAGCGCGCCGCGCTCGCGCTCGAGGAGGCCGACGTGCGAGAGGGCGGGGCCAGGCACGCCGTGCTGCTCGGCGGTGACCGCCGCCATCGCCTCGCAGAGCTCGCCGCAGTCTAGGTCGAGGAAGACGAGGTCGCCGCTCTCGAGCGGCGGCGCCGTCGAGGCCGCGCGGGCGCCCACCCTCGCGCAGCCGGTGGGGAGCGCGAGGAGCCCCAGCGCGAGGGGCGCGATCAAGGCAGCGCGCCTCACGGGCGCAGCATCCTGCGCGCGACGACCACGGTCACCACCAGCGCGACGAGCATCACCGCCACCGAGATCAGGAAGGCAGGGCTCCCCGGCCGCAGCGCCGCGTCCCCCGCGATGGGGTAGATGATCGCGCCAGGGAGCAGCCCGACCGCGGTGCCGAGGAGGAAGCCGCCGGGCCGCACGCCGGAGAGGCCGGCGGCGTAGCTGACCAGCGTGTAGTGCGCCACCGGGCAGACGCGGAGCACGGCGATGGTCAGCGCGCCGCGCCGCTCGGCGAGGAGCTCGACCACCCGCGCCGCGCGCGGCCTCCGCGCGAGGAGCCCGGCGACCCACTCGCGCCCGGCGCCACGCGCGAGGAGGTAGCAGAGCGTGCCGCCTGCGAGGTCGGCCCCGAGGGAGAGCAGGCACCCGGCGAGCGGCCCGAAGAGCAGCCCGCCGGCGAGGAGCCCCCACATGCGCGGCAGCCAGAGGAGCTCCATCAGGATCACGGCGACCACGTAGGTGAGCATCGCCGCGCGACCGCTCTGCGCCACCGTCGCGCGGATGGTCTCGGGCCGCAGCCAGCCACGCCAGAGCGCGAGCGCGCAGAGCGCGGCGCTGGCGAGCAGGAGCACGCCGAGCGCGAGCACGCGGCCCGGCACGCGCCGCCCACCCGCGGTGACCGGTCCCTGCGTCGCGCTCACGCGCCCTCCGCTCCCGGGCGCAGCTCATCGAGCTCGACCACGCGGCGCTCTCGGCGCGCGCGCTCGGCGGCCGCGGCGAGGAGGTGGCTCTCCAGCGACTCCCGACCGCCGGTGAGCCCGGCGCCGTCGCGATGGCGCACGCGCTCGGCGAAGGCGCGCATCAGCCCGTCGTCACCGCCGCCGTGGTCGTCGCTGCCCGCGTCGGGCTGCAGGCACCGCACGCTGCCGTCCAGGTGGCGGTGCACCTCGATCTGGTTGCCCCCCAGCTTCTGGAAGCGACCGCGCAGCGTGGCGAGCGTGCCGTCGTAGCGCATGGTCCGCGCCTCGTCGTGCGAGTGGCCCTGCATGACCAGCACGCCGCTGGCGCCGCTCTCCAGCTCGAGGCTCACCGTCTGCTGATCGACGACGGAGTTGTCGCAGCGGTAGACACAGCGGCCCCAGGGGCCGGTCTCCAGCGCGCGTCGACGGCCGGCCAGCGAGAGGTCCTCGGCGATGGCGTTGACTGGCCAGCTCGTCTGCTCACCCAGGTAGAGCCGCGGCGCCGAGTACGGGCAGGCAGCCTCCGCCGAGCAGCCATCCGTGCAACGCGCCGGAGCGCCGGCCGGCGCCCGCTCGGGGCGGAAGTGGAGCAAGCGTCCGAACGAGGCCACCCGCGCCACGCGCCCGAGGTTCCAGGTCAGGAGGTCGAGGTCGTGGCAGCACTTGGCGAGGAGCATCGGGCTCACGTCCTCGCGCCTCGAGTGGCCGCGGACGAAGCTGTGCGCCATGTGCCAGTAGGAGACGTTCTCGCGGTGCTCGAAGCTCATCACCTCCCCCAGCTCACCGGAGGCGATGATCCGGTGCACCTCGGCGAAGAAGGCGGTGTAGCGGAGCACGTGCGCGACGACGAGCAGCGCGCCCCGCCGCTCGGCCTCGAGCACCAGCTGCTGGCTCTCCTCGGGCGTGGCGGCGATCGGCTTCTCCAGCATCACGTCGTAGCCGAGCGCGAGCGCGGGGAGCGTCGACGGGAGGTGGAGCGCGTCGGGGGTGCAGTTGAAGAGCGCCTGCGCCAGGCGGCCGCGGCCGGCGAGCTCCTCCCAGCTCCGCAGCTGCCGCTCCGGCGGGATGCGGTGCTCGGCGGCGAAGCGCTGGCGTCGCTCCTCGTGCGGCTCCACCACCGCGGTGAAGCGGATCACCCCGGGGTGCATCAGGGCCCAGGCCCCGTAGGCGAAGGTGCCCCGGTTTCCGGCGCCCAGCATCACGGCCTCGATGGCGCTCGACATGCTCACCTCGCGTGCACGTGACTCTTTCTCATATCTCCCGGGCTCGCGCCAGTGACCCCCGGCGCTGCCTCGACTCCGCCGACCTCGTTGGGCTACAGTTCCCCCGCCATCGCTGGGCGAAGGCCGGCTGAGCGGCGCCGCGCGCGCGGCAACAAGAAGGGAGTCCACCTGTGAAGCCATCTCTCATGGTGCTTGCGGCGTTCCTGCTGGCGGCTTGCGGCGATTCGGACCCGGGCGGCAACGGCGGAGGGACCTATTATGCAACCTGCGACTACCGCCCCACCTCCGACCATTGTGTCGACTACTACTGCGACAGCGCGAGCACCTGCACCGACCCGGTGACCAACGGCCAGAACAGCTGCGTCAACGGGGGCCCGTCTGGTAACAAGGGCGCCTGGTCGACGACTGCGTGCCCTACCTCGGGTCTCACCGGGAGCTGCACCTACACCACCACCGGCAAGGGCAAGCTGGTCAATCGCTACTACAAGACGGATGGCAAGGCGGCCTGCGACCTCGCGGGCGGTAGCTGGACCGCGGGTTCGTGAGGCCCAGGAGCGACCACCAGGGGGAAGCTGGCGATGCGGAGGCCTGACAAGTACCGGGCGCTACGGCGGGCGCTGCTCCGTCGGATCCTCGCCGTCTCGCTCCCCCTCGCCGGCGTCGTCGCCGCGGGGAGCGCCTGGCTCGTCTACAGCCTCGCCACGCCGGTCGCGCCCGCGCTGGTCGCCACGCTGGTCCTGGTCGCCGCCGGGGCCGGAGTCGTGGCGCAAGCGCTCGCGGTGATCCGCTGGCAGGTCTCCCTCGCGCGCAGCACCGACGCGGAGCGCGACGCGCTCACCAGCCAGCTCCTCACCGCGGGCAAGGCGGCCGCGGTCGGCGAGATGTCCGCCGGCCTGGCCCACGAGATCAACAACCCGCTCGCGACCATCGACACGCTGCGCACCTGGATCGCCGACCTCGCCGGCAGCCCGCCGCTCTCCGAGGCCGACCGCGAGGAGGTGCTCGCCTCGGCGGCCAAGATCGGCGAGCAGGTGGAGCGCTGCAAGCAGATCACCCAGGGCCTCCTCCACTTCTCGCGGCGCGACGAGTCCCGCCCCGGTCCGGTCGACCTCGTGAACCTCCTCACCGAACTGGTGGTCGTCGAGCGCGCCCGCGCGCGCCTGGCTGGCGTCGCCATCGAGTGTGACCTGCAACCGCTGCCCGAGCTGGTCGCGCCGCCGTGGCAGCTGCAGCAGATCTTCATGAACCTGGTCAACAACGCCATCGACGCCACCGCGGACCGGCGCGAGGGCCACGTGGCCGTGCGCGCGCGCTCCGAGGCCGGGGTGGTGCGCGTCGAGGTGGCCGACAACGGCAGCGGCATCCCGCCCCAGGTGCTGCCGCAGATCTTCGTCCCCTTCTTCACCACCAAGCCCGTCGGCCGGGGCACCGGGCTCGGGCTCCCGATCTGCAGCGGTCTGGTCCGCGAGCTCGGCGGCACGCTGCAGGTCACCAGCCGGGTCGGCGTCGGCACCACCTTCAGCGTGACGCTCCCGCTGCCGCCCTCGCCGCGAGGCTCGTGATGACCACGTCCTCCTCGACTCCGCCGCGCCTGCTCCTCGTCGACGACGAGGAGGAGTTCACCACCGCGCTCGGCAAGGTGCTGCGCCGGCGCGGGCTCCAGGTCTCGGTGGCGAGCGGCGGCGCCGCCGCGCTCGAGGCGCTGGGCGCGAACGCGTTCGACGTGGTGCTCCTCGACGTGCAGATGCCCGGCATGGACGGCACCGAGCTGCTCGGCCGCATCCAGGAGCGGGCGCCCCGCACGCAGGTGATCCTGATGACGGGGCACCTGCGCAGCGACGCGGATCCGCCCGGGGTCTTCGCGTCGGTGCTGAAGCCGCACCCGCTCCCCGACCTGCTGCGGCTCATCGACGAGGCGACGGGGCGGGCGCGCGCGTAGCGCCACTCCACGTACCCGATCGGCTCGCGTGAGTGATCCGGCTGATCCGAGCGACCATCGCTGGCGGGCGGGACGTCTGGAGCTCGAGCGCCGTCAGGTCGCCGCGCGCTTGCGCCGGTACGCCTGCACCGCCTCGAGCGCCGCGTGGCGGTAGCAATCGGAGAGCGTCGGGTAGTTGAAGAGCGTCTCCACGATCTGGTGCGCGGTCCAGCCGCCGTGGAGGTAGGCCTGCCCGGTGTGGATCAGCTCGCTCGCCGCCTGCCCGACGATGTGCGCGCCGACCAGCGTCAGCTCGTCGCCCTCGAAGAGCAGCTTCAGCAGCCCGCCGGTGTCGCCGATGATCTGGCCGCGCGGGTTCATGTCGTAGCGGCCGCGGCCGCTCACGTAGTCAGCCCGCCGCGCCTTGAGCTGCTCCTCGGTCTCGCCGATGTAGCTCGCCTCCGGGATCGAGTAGATCGCGAACGGCAGCACCTCGGTGCGGCTCTTCGGCCCGGGGATGCGGAAGGCGTGGCGCATGGCCGAGCGCCCCTGCTCCATCGACGTGCTCGCCAGCGCAGGGTAGCCGATCACGTCCCCGACCGCGTAGATGTGCGGGACGCTCGTCTGGTAGTGCTCGTTCACCTGCAGCAGGCCGCGCGGGCTGGGCTGGATCCCCACCGTCTCCAGGCCGAGGTCGTGCGTGTTGCCGTCGCGCCCGACGCAGTAGAGGAGCACGTCCGCCTCGAGCTGGCGGCCGGAGACCAGCCGGCAGCGGACGCGAGGCGGCTCCTGGCTGAGCGACTCGATGGCCTCGCTGCGGTCGCCGTAGAGGATGGTGATCCCGAGCCGCTCCAGCTCCTGCGTCATGATCGTCGCGATCTCGCGATCGAAGTAGGGGAGCAGCCGGTCACGCGTGTCGACCAGCGTGACCTGCAGCCCCAGCGCCGCGAAGATCGCGGCGTACTCGATCCCGATCACGCCCGCGCCGAGGACGATCATCGAGCGCGGGATGCGAGGGAGCCGCAGGATGCTGTCGCTGTCGAAGACCGAGCGCTCGTCGAACGGGACCTCGGCCGGGTGCGAGGGGCGCGAGCCTGTCGCGATCAGGATCACGTCGCCCTCGAGCGCGCCGCTCGGCTGGCCGTCCGCGCCGGTCAGGGAGATGGTGTTCGGCCCGGTGAAGCGCCCGTGCGCCTGGAAGACCTCGATCCGGTACTTGTCGAGGGA
>JAKLHH010000293.1 GCA_022710245.1 Myxococcota bacterium | reverse complement strand
ATGGCGGCGCCGATGAGGCCGCCGAGGACGCCGACGACGGCTCCGGGCCCGACCTCGACGACCGCCAGCTCTGCCCGGATGGCAGCTGCATCGGGGTGATCGGTCCCGACGGCCGCTGCAAGGAGTGCGGCGCCCGCGCGGACCAGGTCGAGAAGGCGCCGGCGAAGGACCAGGTCAAGGCGCGGCCCGCCGACGGACCGAGCGAGAGCGCGAAGAGCAGCGCCGGCCCGAGCGGCGAGGCGGCGGACGACGACGCGCCGCCCGACTTCGCCGACCGGAAGCTCTGCTCGGACGGCGCCTGCATCGGTGTCATCGGATCTGATGGGCGTTGCAAGGAGTGTGGGAAACCCTACACGGGCGAAGCCGAAGCCTGACCGCCGGGGGCGCACGATGGGTGTGATCAAGGAGAGCCGCAGCTACCCTCGCGTGGAGCTCTTCGCGCAGGTGCAGGTGACGCGCGACTCCGATGTCTACGTGATGTCCACGCTCAACGTCAGCAAGGGCGGCGTGTTCATCAGCGGAAACCCGTTCGACTACCCCGACCTCGAGGTGGGGACGATGGTCGAGCTGGTCATCTTTTCCTCGGAGGAGTCGATCCCCGACGCGACGCTCCGCGGGCGCGTCGTCCGCGTGGTGGACGCCGGCAAGACCCCGGGCTTCGGCCTCCAGTTCGTCTCCGTTCGCCCCGAGCAGGCGAGCTCGCTGGACCGCCTGATCGCCTTCACCCAGGGCTGACCCGCCGGGTTGGCTCCCGCCCGCTCCAGGGTTAGGATACCGGGATGGGTCAGCCCGAGCGCATCCTGGTCGTCGACGACGCGCCGACCGTGCGCCAGCTCCTCAAGCTGATGCTCGAGGAGGCCGGCTACGAGGTGGTCGTGGCGGGCACGGCGTCCGACGCGCTCGCGGCCATCGCCGAGCGCTGCGTCGACCTCCTGATCGTCGACAAGAACCTCGACGGCGACGACGGCTTCGCGGTCTGTCGGGCGGCGCGCGACCTCTGCCCCGGCGCGGCCCGCATCCTGGTCACCGCCGATCAGTCCGTGGAGAGCGCGATCCAGGCGGTCGAGGAGGACATCTTCGCTTACCTGCGCAAGCCGCTCCGCAAGCAGACCGTGCTGCTGCGAGTGCGGCGGGCCCTCGAGCGTGCGCGGCTCACGCGCGAGCGCGAGGAGGCGAGGGCGGAGATGCAGGCGGCCAAGGAGGCGCTCGAGCGGCGTACCGAGGAGCTCGAGCGGACGGTCGCCCGGCTGGTGCAGACCCAGTCCCAGCTCGCCGAGTCGGAGAAGGCCGTCTCGGTGGGCATGCTGGCCGCGGGCGTGGCGCACGAGATCAACAACCCGGCCTGCTTCATCCTCCCCAACCTCGAGTACATCAAGCGCGCGGCGAACAGCCTCGGCCAGCGCCTGCCCGAGGACGAGAAGGCGCGCGGCGAGGTCGAGCACATCCACCGCATGGTCGACCGCTGCCTCGAGGGCGTCGGGCGGATCCAGAAGGTGGTGGGGACGCTCCAGCTCTTCTCGCGACGCGAGCCGGCCGAGCCGCAGCCGGTGAACCTGAACGAGGTCTGCACCTCGCTCCTCGGTCTGGTGGCCCACGAGCTCGGTGACCGCGCCCGCCTCGACGTGGACCTGCAGCCGCTGCCGGTCGTGCTCGGGCGCCCGAAGGAGCTCGCCCAGGCGGTGCTCAACCTGCTCCTCAACGCGCGGCGCTCGGTCTTCGCCGCGCCCGAGGGAGCGCACCGCATCGAGCTGCGCACCGAGCAGAGGGACGGCGCCGTGCTCCTCAGCGTGAGCGACACGGGGCTGCCGCTGCCGCGGGCCGAGGGCGCCCAGGCCGGCCTGGAGACCTTCTTCTTCGCCAGCGACGAGGCGGACGGGAGCGGCGGCCCGGGCATCGCGCTCACCGTGGTGCGCGAGATCCTGGACCGCCACGGCGGTCGCCTGACCCTCGAGAGCAGCGAGGGCGGCAACCGGTTCGTTGCCCGGCTGCCCGTCTCCAGCGGTCCGGCCCTGTAGCGCTCCGGCCCCGAATCCCGCCCTGAATCCCGCGTCCGTCCAGCGTCCCCGCCGTGTCGCGATCTCGCGTCCGCGCCCTCCTCCGTGAGGTTGACGCGAGAGGTCGGTTTTGCTCTACTAACCGGCCAGATAAAGGACAGGACACATGTACGACGTTTCCGATATCCGCAAGGGGCTCAAGTTCCAGATCGACGGCGAGCCTTACCTGGTCGTGGACTTCCAGTTCGTGAAGCCAGGCAAGGGCACCGCCCTCTACAAGACGCGCATCAAGAACCTGATCACCGGCGCCGTGCTGGACAAGACCTACCGCTCCAACGAGAAGCTGGAGCCGGCCAACATCGAAGAGAAGCAGATGCAGTTCCTCTTCATCGAGGCGGACAGCTTCTGCTTCATGGACAACGCCACCTACGAGCAGGTGCTGATCCCGCGCGACCTCGTCGACGAGGCCGCGAACTTCCTCAGCGACAACCTCTCCGTCAGCGTGCTCTTCTTCAATGATCGCCCGGTGGGGATCACTCTGCCGAACTTCGTCGAGCTGCAGGTCGTCAAGTCCGACCCGGGCATCCGCGGCGACACCGCCTCGGGCGCCACCAAGCCCGCCAAGCTCTCCACGGGCGCCAGCATCAACGTGCCGCTCTTCATCAACGAGGGCGAGTGGCTCCGCATCGACACCCGCACCGGCCAGTACGTCGAGCGCGTGAAGAAGTAGCCCGGGCTCGGCGCCCCGCCTCGAACCATGTCTGATCCGAACCCCGGCGGCCAGCGCCGCAGCGTCGCCTCGCTCCGCGCCGGCGGCGGCGGTCTGATCGCCGGCCGCGTGCTGACGGTGAGCGAGGGGCGGTTCCTCCTCGCCGACGCGAGCGGCGCGGTGGAGCTCGAGATCGCGCCCCCGGTGGAGGCGCCCGAGGCGGGCGACCTGGTCCTGGTGACGGTGGCCGCGGCGCGCTCCGCCGCCGGGCTCCCGCGCGCCGGGGCGGTGCAGCGCGCGGGGCGGCACGCGCGCGAGGTCCCCTTCCCCTCGCCGGGCGCCGATCACTACCGCCTGCACGAGGGCACCCCCTCGCGCGCCGCGCTCCTCGCCCGCCGCGCACGCTGCCTCGCCGCCGTCCGCGCGTTCTTCGACGGCCGCGGCTTCCTCGAGGTGCAGACGCCGCACCGCGTGCGCTGCCCCGGCCTCGAGCCGCACCTGCGCGCGCTCCCCTGCGGCGAGGGCTGGTCGCTGATCACCTCGCCCGAGTACCAGATGAAGCGGCTCCTCGCCGCCGGCCTCGAGCAGATCTACTTCCTCGGGGCCTGCTGGCGCGGCGATGAGGTGGGCCGCCACCACCTCACCGAGTTCTGCATGCTCGAGTGGTACCGCGCCTGGAGCTCGATCGAGGAGCTGATGGCCGAGACCGAGGAGCTCGTCGCCGAGGTCGCCCGCCGGGTCGCGGGCGGGACGCGCCTCAGCTACGCCGGGCAGCCGCTCGACCTGACGCCGCCCTTCGCGCGCCTCACGGTCGCCGAGGCCTTCCGCCGCCACGCTGGCGTGGAGCTCGCCGGCGTCACCGCGGTGGACGAGCTGCGACGTCGCGTGGAGGCCGCCGGGCTCGGGCCCTTTCTCCCCGAGGAGGGCTTCGAGGCGATCGCCTCGCGTGTGCTCGTCGAGCGCGTGGAGCCGGCGCTCGCCCGCGAGGGGCGTCCGGTCCTGCTCCACGACTTCCCGGCGCCGCTCGCCGCGCTCTCGCGCCTGCGCGCGGACGACCCGACGGTGGCCGAGCGCTTCGAGCTCTACGCGGGCGGCCTCGAGCTGGCGAACGCCTTCGGCGAGCTCACCGACGCGGCCGAGCAGCGGCGGCGGCTCGAGGAGGACCAGCGCGCCCGGGCCGCGTCAGGAGCGCCGGTGCACGCGCTCGACGAGCGCTTCCTGGAGGCGCTCCGCGAGGGGATGCCGCCCGCGGCGGGGATCGCGCTCGGGGTCGATCGGCTGCTGATGCTGGTGTGCGACGTCACGGACATCCGGCGCGTGACGGCCTTCGCGCCCGACGAGATCTAGACATTGGGATCTCGAAGGAGGCTGTCTGCCGTGAGAGCGACACCTCGCGCGGTCATCTCCCCTCCGACGGTCCATACAGGCAGAGCCCGAAGTAGCCGTGGAGCCCCCGCTCGAGGGGCTGGCCCATCAGGTAGCCGGAGGTCGTGTAGGCGAGTCTCCCGACCAGCCCGAGGCGCCTCCACACCCTCCAGTCCAGGTACAGGCCAACGTTGATCCCGAGGCGATTGGATCGAACACTACCGCCGATCAGGCCGACCCCCGGCGTGGGTGGGTCGAGCAGCAACTCTGGCTGATCCCAGAGATCGAGGTCACCGCCCGCGGCGAGACCGCGCCAGACGGGCACTCGCAGCACCTTGACCCCGAGCCCCCAGTACCTGGCCAGTCCGCTGGAGCCGACGCGAACGTAGCCGGAGAGGAGAGCACCGCGAACGCCGGCGAACAGGTCGACGTAGTGCTCCGCCCCGAACGGCGTCAGGTTGAAGCGTGTCCCCGGGAACAGACGCCACGAGCGGATGGGGATCAGCGGCAGCTTCGCGTGACGTTTGCCTTTCCACAGGTAGGTGACCAGCTCGTGGTAGACGACCAGCCAGAGCATCGGATCGACGAGGTTACCGAGGTAGCTCCGTCGCACGCGGCTGACGACGGAGGCGCGCTCCTCCGCCGTCCAGCGACGGAAGCGAGACTGCAGCCCCTCCACGTAGCGGACGGCATCTCGCTTCGCGGCCGAGGGATCGGGTGAGAGATCGCCGAGGAAGACCTCGAGGTCCGTCAGCTTCCCTGCCAGGTAGGTCAGACCTGCGCCATAGTGCAGGCTGCCCCCGCCGGCGACCGTCTGCGCGCTGATCCACCACGCGGCGAGATAGCCGGCCTCCAGACCACCTGCCCAGATCGGCAGGTCGCGCTCGGACTGGCCGGTCTCTGCACCCTCGGTGTAGGAGGACATCCTGGCGTGAAACATCCAGGAGTAGGGAGGGAAGAGCTTGAAGTGGTAGTCAGGGGACAAGCCCCACTCGCGGGCGCGGGCGCCGTGGCCATAGAGCTCGTGGAGGAAGACATCGGTTCCGACGGCGAGCTGGCTGTCGATGAACACGAGCTTCAGGAGCCTGCCAAGAATGGCGCCGGCCTTGCCCGCGGGCCGCGACTCATCCCAGGCGAGCCAGCGGCTCAGATGCGCGTCGTACCCAAAGGCGAGCCTTCCGAGGCTGAGGCAGGTGCGAACGCCGCCCTCCATGCCGAACCGTGGATCGACGACCAGCTCCAGGCGCTCGTCGCCGCGCGCAGCGCTCACAAACGACGACGCGACGAAGACGATTCCGATGAACAGGCTGCGGCGCACAGGAAGTCCCGCGAAGCAACGCGGATGCCAGCGAGCAAGTGCCGGAGTCAACGAGCCCGAGGAGAGAGGGGCTGACAGCCTGGCAGCTTCGAGAGCTGCGGCTCTGCCAGGCCGACGCTGCGCAGGTCGATCCTGTCAACTTCCCTCGAGGAGTCCCCGCGACGCGCCCCGTTTGCGAGGCGCCCTACCTGCACTCGTCGTGCACCGCGAGGCGTCGGATCTCCCAGCCACCCTCGGGCTGGCCGTCGGTCGGATCGGTGAGCAGGTTCATCGGGTTCGTCATCCCCAGGTAGAGCCCCTTGCCCGAGGCCATCGTGCGGATGCCGTAGTTCGTGTAGTTGCCGCAGCCGGAGGTGCAGACGGGCACGCCGGGACGATCGACGTCGGTGAGGCGGATCAGATCGGCGCCGTAGAACTTCGTCCCGAGCTGCTGGATCTTCGGCGGGACCTGCACGCCGAGGAGGTGCTCGAGGCCGCCGGCGAGGAGGTAGAGCCAGTCGAAGGTGCCGAGGTAGAGGTCGCCGTCGTGGCGCTGGGCCCACCAGAGATAGGTGTTGAAGGGGTTGTTGATGCCCGCGAGGCCGAGGCTCGGCGACGCCTGCATGGCGTTCTCCGCGATCTCCCAGTGACCGAGGACGTCGTTGTAGCGGGGGAGGTAGCGGGTCCCGTAGAGCAGCTCGATCTTCTGCTTGGGGGTGCCCAGGTGCTTGCCGCTGAAGACCACCGTCGGTCGCAGCGTGCCGAGGAAGGCCACCAGCTGGTCCTGCGTCGTGCAGGGGTGCGTCCCGCAGAAGACGCCGACGCCCATCCCGGGGACCTGCATCGTCCCCCAGATCAGGCGGCCCTGGAAGGAGGCCACCGCGCCGCCGACGACGACCGCCGACGGCTCCACCTCGTAGTCGGAGAGCTTCCAGACGACCGACCACCCGTTCGCGTCGGCGCCGGTCAGCTTGCTGTCCCAGCCGAAGGCCGGGCTCATGTAGAGGAGGGTGCCCTCCGCCTTGCCCTGGTGGATCCCGCCCCAGGTGCTGGCGAAGATGCGGCCCTGGTGCTCGGCGAGGTAGGCCGGGGCCCCGGCGAGCTCGCCGACGGTCTGGAAGGCGAAGAGGTCATCGAGGTTGCCCGTCTTCTTGTACTTGCAGAGGCTCCCGATCCACCGCCGCACCTCGCCGCCGCTGAGCAGCTGAGCGACCGGCTGTGTGGCGAGGACCGGCGGGGGGGTGGCCGGCCGGCCGAAGCCGGCGTAGAGCTGGCCCTCGGCGACGATCCACTGGCGGATGTTGTTGTACTGCGTGAGCTCCCGCGCGCCGAGGTACTTGCGGGTGTCCGCGTCGAACGCGAAGAGCGCGACCGTCGAGCCGCCGGCGACGTTGCCCGTGAGCCCGCCGAAGAAGACCACCCCGTCGTGGTTGCCCGCCGACCGGATGCCGAAGGTCCGCGACAGCAGCGGCTGGTCCACGGCGAGCACGGCCGCGGTGAGGTCGATGAGCTTCTTCGACTTCGGATCGCGCACGAAGAAGCGCGGGGGCCGCGCGTCGGTGTGCGTGCTGAGGTTGACCGGGCAGCCGGCCTCGCAGGCGAGCGCGTCGGTCAGCACCGGCTGGTTCAGCGGCGCGCCGGCGATGCCGCTCGCGATCACCAGGCAGAGCACGTTGGCCGCGGTGGCGAACCAGAGCTCGTCGCCGATCGCTGTCATCCCCCAGGGGTAGGCCTGGTTGACCTTCGGCTTGCCGCCCTGCTTGAGGCACTGGCCGACGTTGAGGTCTCCAGGGTAGGTCGCCTGGAAGGATTGCAGGTTCGCGTCGTCGCAGATCCCGTAGAAGCACTCGTCGGGCTGCGCCTTGGCCAGCAGATCGATCTCGTAGCGGACCTTCTTCTTGCACCCGTGGCCCCAGCCGTAGGCCCCCTTGGGAGCCTTGGGCGTCGGCACGTTCGCGATGGCGCTCGCGCCCTCGGGCCCCAGCAGCGCGTAGAGCTCGCTCCAGAACTGAGTCAGCAGGGCTTCGCTGTCTGGCGACGCGGCCTCGGCGAGGCGCGTGGTCGCCGGCGGGGAGTCGGTCGGCTCCGGCTCGCCCGCGCAGGCGGCGAGGAGGACTGCCCAGCCCAGGCTTCCGATCTTCAGTGCCGTCCCTCGGGTCATGACGCTCTCCTGTCGCAAGTGGTCCTGACGAGCCGAGGCTCCACGGCCGCGCGGCCGGGTCCGGCCCGCCCTCACACCCCACGCTCGAGACCTCCGGATCGCCGCGCGGCGAGGATCTCGCCGGGGCCGCGGCGGGGGAAAGCAAGGGGTGTACCCGAGAAAACTCCGCCGGTCTTCACGCCAGCGCAGGCGGGAGGGCGAGAGAGTTCGCGGTGCGCGGGAGGTTTCCCGTGCCCGGCCAGCGAGCACGAGAATTCGCCCTTCATCGCGGAGCCTCCGCAGGAGGCGAGCAGGCGAATTGTCGCGGCGCCGCACACGTCGGGCGGTGGTGCGCCGCTGCCGCGACCAACAAGAAGGCCCGGCGCGTGGTGATCATCGCGCCGGGCCTGTGCTGCTCGAGATCAGCGGGTGAAGCGGGGACCGCCTAGAGACCGTTCGTGGTCGCGGCGGTGGTGATGGCGGTCTTCAGCGTGGCGCTGGCGCCGGCCTTGAAGTAGCCCTCGATGGCCTCCTGGATGGTGTTGTAGTGGTTCACCGTCCCGGCGCGGACCACGAAGGTGTTGCTGAAGGCGACGGTGTCCCAGGTCTCGCTGTTCGCCGGCGCGGTGCCAGCGCCGTCGTACATGTCCCAGAGGAAGTCGGCGACCTCGCGCTCGTTGGGGCCGGTCG
>JAKLHH010000292.1 GCA_022710245.1 Myxococcota bacterium | reverse complement strand
GCGGCGAATATCAGGGATGCGGGGGGCTTGTCAATTGTTGGTCGCGGCAGCTACGCACCACCGCCCTCTGCGGTGTGCGGCGCCGCGACGATTGTCGGTCGCAGGAGACCGCAGGAGACTAGGGGCAGGAGACTAGGGGCAGGAGACTAGGGGCAGGAGACTAGGGGCAGGAGACCACGTAGCCGCCGCCGACCACCGCCTGGCAGATGCAATCGGAGAAGGGCGCGATGCAGGTGCAGCTGTTGCACCCGGACGGGATCAGCCGGCACTCGACGGGCGGGACGCAGGACGGCACCACGCAGGACTGCACCAGGCAGAACTGGGCGCGGGTGCAGAGGATGGTCCCGCAGTTGAAGGTGTTCGGCGTGCCGGGCAGCGCGCCGCCGAGCTCGCCGCCGAACCCGCCGCCCGAGGTGTTGCCGCCCGGCGCGCCCGGGCTCCCCGAGCCCTGGCTCGCCGCGGCGCCGCCCTGGCCGCCCGCGCCGGTGCCGTTGCCCTGCAGGATCGGACCGGTGCCGTAGCCGGGGACGCCCGCGGAGGTGCCGCCTCCGGGGTTGCCGCCGGTCCCGCCGCTGGTGTTGAGGTCGACGCCGCTGCGCGCGTCAGCTCGCGCGCCGGCGTCGACGGACGCGCCCGTCGTGGTGCCAACCGGGGTGGTCCCCCTCGAGGCGCCGCTCCCGCCGGCGCTCGTCCCCAGCGAGCTCACCGGCGCAGGTCCCGGGCCGCCCCCGTCCGGTCCGAAGTAGGGCGGCGGCGGTCGCCCGGGCTCGTAGCTCCCGCAGGCGGTGATCAGCGAGGCGAGGATGAGGCAGCCGCACCAGCGCACGGCTCACCTCACGCTCGGGCAGTTGCCGGCCCACATCTGCACGGCCTGCTCGGTGACGCGGCGGCGCACCTGCATCGCCTCGGCGGAGGACTCGGTGACGTAGTGGATGCGGGCCCCGCGGCCCCCGATCTCGACCAGCGCGCGCGACGCGGGCCGGCCCGGCACCGGGATCTCGTTGCTGCCCTGCCCGCCGCCCACGCCGTAGCCGCCGCCCTGCGTGATGACCGGCCGGGTGACGTAGCGGACGTGGCGCTCGGGGCCCGGCTCGTCGTAGAGGGCGTTGTAGTCCGCGGCGAGGTTCACCGCGCGCCGCTGCAGCTCGGCGACGGACCCGCTGGTCGTGAGCAGGTCCAGCGTGATGCCCTCGGCGGTGTCGGTGATCACCACCTGAGTGTTCGGCACCACGATGGGGCACGCCTCGTCGCGCCCCGCGGGCAGCGGGATCGTGTCGCCGAGGGCGGCGACGCGCGTGCCCGGAGCGCGCGTGCTCGTCTGGGCGCAGCCCATGAGAAGCGTGGCGGCGGCCAGCGTGGCCGTGATCAGCGCGACGGTGACCAGCGTGGTGCCCCGCGCCGTGGTGACCAGGCTGAGCCAGCGCGCGCTGCGGATCTGGGCAGGCATGACCCCCTCCTCGTGTTGTCGGCGGGCGAGCCCGACAGAATGCAACCGACATGCCGCGCCGATCCCGGCCAGCGGCGTGCGGGCGCCGGTCGCGAGGGGGGGATTAATCAGCGGGGGCAGGAGATAGTTCGAGGCGCTCGGTGCGGTCAGGGCGCTCGGGCGCTCCGGGCGCTCAGGGCGCCGTGCGGCGCGCCGTGCCGAGGAGCTCCACCGTGGAGGCGCGATGCCCGCTCACGCTCTCCTCCTCGACGAAGCGGACCGGCGTCCCCGGCGAGACCTCGTCGAGGTCGGCGTTGGTGAGGCTGCTGCGGTTGAAGTAGATCTCGCGCTGATCGACGTCGCGGATGAACCCGTAGCCCTCCTCGAGGAAGACGCGATCGATCACCGCCTGCACCGCGGGCTCCGCGTGGTGCTTCACCTCGCCGCGCTGGCGCATCGCCAGCTCCCGGAGCTGACGACGGGCAGCGTCGAAGGCGGCGCGCACCACCGCCGAGAGCGAGGTGTGCATCTCGCCCTCGCCGGGCTCGCGCCGGACCACCAGCTCGTGACCGGCTGGCACCGTGATGTCGAGCCGGACCCGGTAGGGGCTCCCGCTCTTCTGGTGGCGCTGCGGTTGCTCGATCACCACCCGGCAGCTCGTGATGCGGTGCACCTCCTCGAGCTTGGCGATCTTCTGCCGGATCAGCTCCTCCATCTCCGGCACCTTCGGGATATCTCGAAATGTGATCTCCAGGGGACCGTTCATGCTCACCTCCACCCTCTGAAAGCGTGGATCCCTCGGCTCGCGGCCGCCATCCGAGAGCCGTCGCGCGCTCTCCGCTCGTGGGTTCGACAGGACGCGCACGCTGGTGTCACTCCTGCCGTCGCACAGCCCGCACGCCCCGCCTCCTTGGTTATCCCTCGAGCGCCTCGAGGAGCGTGCGGCAGAACGCCGGGAGGTCATCGGGGCTGCGCGAGGTGATGAGGACTCCGTCGCGCACGACCTCGCGGTCGACCCACTCGGCGCCCGCGTGCACGAGGTCGTCGCGGATCGAGTGGAAGCTGGTCACCGTGCGGCCGCGCACCACCTCGGCGGAGGCGAGCATCCAGGGCGCGTGACAGATGGCGGCGACGGGCTTGCCCTCCTCGACGAGGCGCTTGACGAACTGGACCATCAGCGGGTTTCGCCGCATGTGGTCGGGGGAGTACCCGCCGGGGATCACCAGCGCGTCGAAGTCGCCCGGCTTGACCTCGCCGATGGCGCGCTCGGCCTGCGCGGGCAGGCCGTGCTTGCTCAGGTAGCGCTCCGCCTCGGGGCCGACCACGGTGACCTCCAGGCCGGCCTCCTTGAGGCGGTAGTACGGGTACCAGAGCTCGACGTCCTCGTAGAGGCTCGCCACGAAGAGGGCCACCTTCTTGCCTGTCACGCTCATCCTCGACCTCCTGCGGCCAGCGGCTGCAAGCCGCGTTCCCGGCCGTCGCCGGCTGCCCTGGCGCGGACCCCGCGGCCCTCGCGCTGGGGCAGATCCACCAGGCGGGCAGGGGCAATCCCCGGCGGAGCCCCGGGGAGAACCACCTGCCCCTCGACGGGGCCTGGCTCTTCGCTGGCCTGCTTCCTGCTTCGCCCGTCGCCAGCGAAGGAGGGGAGATGAACCGTGTCTGGCCGGGGAGGCCCTATCCGCTGGGAGCGAGCTGGAACGGGAGCGGGACGAACTTCGCCATCTACGCGGAGAACGCCACCAGCGTCGAGCTCTGCCTCTTCGACTCCGAGGACCAGGAGAAGGAGAGCGAGCGCGTCCCGCTCCGCGAGCGCACCGACATGGTCTGGCACGCGTACCTGCCGGACGTCCTGCCAGGGCAGCTCTACGGCTACCGGATCGACGGGCCGTACGCGCCGGGGCAGGGACACCGCTTCAACGTGAACAAGATCCTCCTCGATCCCTACGCGAAGGCGATCGGGCGCCCGATGCGCTGGGGGGACGAGATGTTCGGCTACCGCGTCGGCGACCCGGACGCCGACCTCTCGTTCGACGAGCGCGACAACGCGGCCGTCGCGCCGCTCGCGTCCGTGAACGACGACGCCTTCACCTGGGGCGATGACCGGCGGCCCCAGGTCCCCTGGAACCGCACCATCATCTACGAGCTCCACGTGAAGGGCTTCACCCGGCGGCACCCGGAGGTCCCGGAGCGGGCGCGCGGCACCTACGCGGGCCTCGCCTCCGAGGCGGCGATCCGCCACCTGCGGGAGCTCGGCGTCACCGCGGTCGAGCTGCTGCCCGTGCACGCGCACGTGGACGACCGCATCCTCGTCGACAAGGGGCTGACCAACTACTGGGGCTACAACACGCTCAGCTTCTTCGCGCCGGAGCCCTCCTACGCGGGCTCGCGGGCGGCGATGGACACGCTGCGCGAGTTCAAGACCATGGTGCGCACGCTGCACCTCCACGGCATCGAGGTCATCCTCGACGTGGTCTACAACCACACCGCCGAGGGGAGCGAGCTGGGGCCGACGCTCTCCTTCCGCGGCGTCGACAACGCCGCCTACTACCGGCTCTCGCCGCAGGACCCGCGCTACTACATGGACTTCACCGGCTGCGGGAACACCTTCCAGATGACCAACCCGCGCGTCCTGCAGCTGATCATGGACAGCCTGCGCTACTGGATCACCGAGATGCACGTCGACGGGTTCCGCTTCGACCTCGCCTCGACGCTGGCGCGCGAGCTCCACGAGGTGGACAAGCTCGGCGCCTTCTTCGACATCATCCACCAGGACCCGATCATCTCGCAGGTGAAGCTGATCGCCGAGCCCTGGGACCTCGGCGCCGGCGGCTACCAGGTCGGCAACTTCCCCGCCCTCTGGTCGGAGTGGAACGGCAAGTACCGCGACACCGTGCGCCACTTCTGGAAGGGAGACGGCGGCGTGGTCTCCGAGTTCGCCACGCGCTTCAGCGGCTCGAGCGACCTCTACGGCTGGAGCAACCGCCAGCCGCACGCGTCGATCAACTTCGTCACCTGCCATGACGGCTTCACCCTCGAGGACCTGGTCTCCTACGACCACAAGCACAACGAGGCCAACCTGGAGGGGAACCGCGACGGCTCGGACGACAACCTCAGCTGGAACTGTGGCGTCGAGGGGCCGACCGACGACCCGGCGGTCCTCGCGCTGCGCGACAAGAAGAAGCGGAACTTCATCGCCACCCTGATCCTCTCGCAGGGCGTGCCCATGCTCCTCGCCGGCGACGAGCTCGGGAACACGCAGGAGGGGAACAACAACGGCTACTGCCAGGACAGCGAGCTCACCTGGATCGACTGGGAGCTGGACGAGCGCCGGCGGGGGCTCCTCGAGTTCACCCGCGACGTGATCTCGATCTTCCGCAAGTACCCCGTCTTCCAGCGGCGCCGCTGGTTCCACGGCCGCCGCATCTTCGTGCACGGCGACCCGGACATCCTCTGGCTGGAGCCGAACGGCCAGGAGATGTCCGAGGAGTCCTGGGGCTCGAGCTTCGTCCGCTGCTTCGGCGTGCTCCTCGGGGGCGGCTCCATCGACATCGACGCGCACGGCGAGCCGATCCTGGCCAAGGCCAAGCTGCTCCTCTTCAACGCGGATCACCAGCAGACGATCCCGTTCTGGCTGCCGCCGGCCGACGGCGACAAGCCCTGGGAGCTCCTCTTCGACACGGAGCGCGTGAAGCCGAGCCGGCCGCCGACGATCGGCGACTCGTACGTGCTGGCGCCCTGCTCGATGGTCCTCCTGCGCATGCAGGCCGAGGAGGAGGACGAGCGGCGCTGAGCGGTCAGGCGAGCGCGCTCCTCGTAGGTGGTGAGCCAGTGTAGCCCAGCCGTGAGCCGACGGGAGCACCGGAGCGAGCGCCAGGCCGCGGCGGTCGCGGCGACCAGCTCCGGCCAGCCGAACCGATCGGCGCGGCGGCCGGGACCGGGGCGCAGCGCGGGCGGGCGCGGCGGCCGAGACCGGGGGCGCACCGCGGGCGCGGCGGCGCTATGCTTCGTGTCCGTGGCCGTGTCCGGCTCGGGGCCGGGTCCATGGAGGAGGAGCGAGCGATGAGCAGCGGCGCAGGGCGAGGGGAGCGATGAGCGCGCACCGCGTGGGCTGGTCCGGCGGCGAGCAGGAGCTGCTCGCGGATCGCGAGTGGCTCGTCACCAATGGCCTCGGCGGCTACGCCTCGGGGACGGTGGGCGGCGCCTGCACGCGGCGCTACCACGGGCTGCTCGTCGCCGCGCTGGCCGCGCCGCTGGGCCGGCGGATGATGCTCGACCACCTGACCGAGCGCGTGCGCCTGCCCGACGGCGAGGTGGTGCAGCTCTCGGCGGAGGAGCGCCCCGGGCGCCGCGAGCCGGACGCCGCGCTGCCGCTCACGCAGTTCCACCTCGAGCTCGGCCTGCCGGTCTGGACCTACCGCGTCGGCGAGCACGAGCTGGAGAAGCGCGTCTGGTTGCGCTACCGGCGCAACACGGTCCACGTGCTCTACCGGCTCCTGGCCGGGCCCGGGCGGGTGCGGCTGCGGCTGCGCCCGTCGATGCACTTCCGCGGCCACGATGATCGCGTCGACGGGGAACAGGAGCTCGAGTACCAGATCAGCGCGGACGGCGGCCGCTACGAGGTCTGGTGCCGGGACCTGCCCCCGCTCCGCCTGCACCTCGGCGGGGCGGAGGCGGCGCTGATCCGGGGCGGCGGCCACCAGCGCGACTTGCTCTACCGCGTCGAGCGGAGCCGCGGCTACGAGGACCGCGGCCCGGTCTGGACGCCCGGCGCCTTTCGCGCCGAGCTCGCCGCCGGCGAGGAGCTCGCGCTCTGCGCCTCGACGGAGTCGTGGGACGACCTGCTGGCGGTCGACGCGGCGAGCGCGCTCGCCGCCGAGCTCGAGCGGCGGCGGGGCCTGCTCCAGCAGGCCGACCCGTGCGCGCGGAGCGGCATCGGCGCCGAGCTGGTCCTCGCGGCCGACCAGTTCCTGATCACGCCGGCGACGCGCGCTGCGGACGCGGCCGGGGGGCGCGCGGCGGGCGACGAGCCGCGCAGCGTGATCGCCGGCTACCACTGGTTCACCGACTGGAGCCGCGACGCGATGATCTCCCTCGAGGGGCTGACGGCGGTGACGGGGCGGCTCGCCGAGGCGGGCACCATCCTGCGCACCTTCGCGCGCTACCTGCGGGACGGGCTCTTGCCGAACCATTTCCCCGAGGGGGAGTCGCAGGCGCTCTACCACACCGCGGACGCGACCCTCTGGTACTTCCACGCGATCGATCGCTACCTGCAGGCGTCGGGCGACCGCGCGACGCTGCGCGCCCTGCTGCCTCACCTGCGCGAGATCGTCCACCGCCACCTCGAGGGGACGCGCTTCGGGATCCGCGTCGACCCGACCGACGGGCTCCTCACGCAGGGCGAGGAGGGCTACCAGCTCACCTGGATGGACGCGAAGGTCGGCGACCGGGTCATCACCCCGCGCCGGGGCAAGGCGGTCGAGCTCAACGCGCTCTGGTACAACGCGCTCCGCCTGCTGGAGCAGTGGCTCGCCGGGGAGCGCGACGAGGACGGCGCGGCCAGGGTGCGCGAGCACGCGGAGCGGGCGCGGCGCTCGTTCAACCGCCGCTTCTGGAACGCGGAGCGCGGCTGCCTCCTCGACGTCGTCGACGGCGAGGAGGGCGACGACCCGGCGCTGCGGCCGAACCAGCTCCTCGCCGTCTCGCTGCCCCACCCGGTGCTCGAGGAGGAGCGCTGGGCGGCGGTCGTCGACGCGGTGGAGCGTCACCTGCTGACGCCGGTCGGGCTCCGCTCGCTGGCGCCGGACGAGCCGCGCTACCAGCCGCGCTGCGACGGGGACCTGCGCGCGCGCGACGCCGCCTACCACCAGGGCACGGTCTGGGCCTGGCTGATCGGTCCCTTCGTCGACGCCTGGCTGCGGGTGCACCCGGGGCGCGAGCGCGACGCGCGGGACCTGCTCTCGGGGCTCCTCGATCAGCTCGGCGAGGCGTGCATCGGCACGCTGAGCGAGATCTTCGACGCCGAGGCGCCGTTCGCGCCGCGCGGCTGCGTGGCGCAGGCGTGGAGCGTGGCCGAGGTCCTGCGCTGCTTCGTCAGGACGTGCCCGGCGGGGTGACCCGCGCGGGTCAGATCCCGAGCGGGGCGCTGAGGAGGAAGGCGTCCCTGCCGCCGGCGCTGCTCAGGGTCTGCGTCCCGAAGGTCCCGCTCTGCTCGAACTCGCCGGCGAGGATGAAGCGAGCGCCCGGAGCGAGCGCGATGGCGTTGCCCTGGTCGAAGCCCGCGCCGCCGTAGGTGCGGGTCCAGCGGTGGCCGCCCGTGGAGGTGTAGCTGGCGACGAAGACGTCGGCCTGGCCCGCGCTGGTGAGCTGGGTGGAGCCGAGGCTGGCTGTCTGCTCGAAGGTCCCGGTCACGTACAGGTTGCCGCTCGCGTCGACGGCCACGGCGCGAGCGACCTCCTCGCCGAGGCCGCCGATCGTCCGCGACCAGCTGAGCGCGCCGTTGCCCGTCAGGCCGAGGAGCACGCCGTCGCTGCCGCCCGCGCTGACGCGGGTGTCACTGCCGAAGGCGACCGTGGCATTGAACGCGCCGGCCACGAGGACGTTCCCGCCGCCGTCGACAGCGACGCCGACGGCGCTCGCGTCGCCGCTGCCGCCGAAGCCCTGGACCCAGACCGGGGCACCGCTGTCGGTCGCCAGGCGGGCGACGAAGAGGTCGTAGCCGCCATGGCTCGTCGGGCTCGGGTTGCCGAGGCCCAGCACCTTGAGGAAGCTGCC
>JAKLHH010000291.1 GCA_022710245.1 Myxococcota bacterium | reverse complement strand
CCGGCGTCGCGCGGGGGGGGCCCCGGCTGGGGAAAGTCCGCCGCTCCAAGGAGAACCGGCCCTGCGCCGCCACCTCATCGAGCGCGTGCTCGGGGCGGCTGGCCAGGGTGGCGGTGGCGATCTGCTTGCCCGTCCTTGCATTCCGCCGCAGTCACCACCTGAGCAGGAGCTCCTCGCGCGAGGCCCCGACCGGCGCTGCGTCGGGCGCGCGGCACGATCCCGAGCATTGACAGGATCCCCCGAGTCCCATAGACACGGGAGCGTGCCAGGTCCCGCCCAGACCCCCGCGAGCGCGCCGAGCCCTGCACTCCCGGTGCCCGCGGCGCTGCCCGGCGACACCTCGCGCCGCCAGGCGCGCTGGGTCGCTGCCGCCCTCCTCGGGGTCCTGCTCACGGTGCAGCTGGGGCAAGGGATCCGCGTGGCCCGGCTGCCCGCGCTGCAGCTGGTCGCCTGGAACGTGGTCATCGACGACGGCTTCTACTACCTGCAGGTCGCGCGCAACCTCGCTCGCGGGCACGGCTCGACCTTCGACCGCGTGAACCGCACGAACGGCTACCAGCCGCTCTGGGCGCTCGCGCTGGTGCCCATCTTCTGGTTCACCGACGACGCGGTGACCGGCCTGCACGCAGCGCTGATCCTGGCCACGCTCCTCGGCGGCCTCGCGCTGGTGCTGCTCTACTACGGCCTCGCGCGTCTCTGCGGCCTCGGCGCCGCGCTCCTCGCCTGCGCGCTGGTGGTGGCGAACCCCTACTACCTGCAGCTCCTGCAGGGTGGGCTGGAGACCCCCGCGCTCTTCGTCGGGCTGGCCGGGCTGCTCGCCTACTGGGCCTGGCGCGGCGAGCAGGTGCTCCGCGGCGCGCGGCGCGCCTGCCTCGGCCTGGGGACCATCCTCGGCCTCATCGTCCTCGCCCGCACCGACGTGGCGCTGGCGCTGGCGCCGCTCGGGCTCGTCCTCGTGGCGGTGGGGCCCGGCACCCTCGCCGCGCGCCTGCGCCGGGCGGTCTGGATCGCGCTCCCCGCCGCGCTGCTGCTCCTGCCCTTCGTCGCCTGGAGCTGGCTGACGCAGGGGAGCCCGGTGCCGGTGAGCGGCCTGGTCAAGCGCTGGGCCGCGGAGACCTACACGCCGACCCGCGACCTCTGGCTGCAGACCGAGCAGTGGCGGGGGCTGACGCGGACCGTGCAGCTCCTCGCCTTCCCCTGGACGATGCCGGAGCCCGACGGCCCGGGGCTGGTGATGCCGCGCCTGCGCATCCCGATCGCGCTCGTCGTCCTCCTCGGGCTGCGGCTGCTCTGGAGCCGACGCGCGAGAGAGAACCGCCTCGCCGTGCTCCTCTTCGCCACCTCGCTCGTCGGCGCGCTCGGGCACGCGCTCTACCTCTTCTTCCTGTACCGCTCGACGGGGCACTGGAACTACCACTACTTCTTCCCCATCGCGCTCCTCTACACGGTCGTCCTCGCGATCGCCGCGCCGCTCGTCGCCGCCGACCTCGGGCTCCTGCTCGACCGCCTCCTCGGTGGCCGCCTGCGCCCCGGCCTCGCCGCGCTGGGCGCCGCGCTCTGCCTGCCCGGCGTCCTCTGGCTGCTGCACCGCGGGCGGCCCGACTACGAGGCCCGCCTCCGCGAGCTCTCGCGACCCGCCGCCCAGAGCTTCCGCAAGAGCCGCTGGGACCTCGCCGACTACATGCGCATGCACTACCCGCCCGAGGAGGTCTTCGGGTCCTGGTGGGCCGGCACCCTCGGCTACCTCTCCGACCGGCGGGTGGTGAACCTCGACGGGGTCATCAACAGCGCCGAGTTCTTCCGCCGCTACCTGCGCACCGAGACGGTGCCGCGCTACATCGTCGAGGGGCCGATCGCGCACCTCGTCGACTTCTTCTGGCGCGACCCGATGGGGCCGGAGCCGCCCGCCTGGCGCGCGTTCTGGTGGGAGCACGAGAAGGAGCACATCGTCCGCCGCCTGCGGCGTGACCTGCGGCTGGCCTATCGCGTGCCGTACCTCACGGCGGGCGCCGGCATGTACGTGCTCGACGTGCGGAAGGCGCCGCGGCCACGCTGATCACCGTCGAGGATCTGAAAAAACCACCACGGAACCGCACCTGAAACTGGCGTCACCACCAGATCTTGAGTATGGTGACCTCACCTGAATGGACGCCGCCTGTGCCGGATCCTGAGCGCCTGGAGATCCTGGTCGACACCGATGTGCAGGTGCCCTCCGCGGGCACCCCGCGCCGGGTGATGGAGGCGATCCGCCGCCACCTTCGCCAGCACTCGGCGGGCTCGTCCACTCCCGGCCCGGCGCCGGCCGAGAGCCCGCTCGCGCTGATCCACACCCGCGAGGGCCAGCACCGGATGCCGCAGGGGCTGCTCCCGACCCTGACCGAGACCTGTCGCCGTCAGGGCATCGCCTACACCGTCGTCGACCGACGCGCGATGGTCTCCTGCCCCGCGCTCCGCTCCCGCCTCCAGCTCGGCGAGCCGGAGCGCGAGGCGCTGCGCCGGCTCCTGCTGCGCGACAGCGGCGTCCTCATCGCCGGTGAGCCCGCGAGCCGGGCGGCGATCGCCATCGAGCTCCTCGCGCGTCGCCAGCAGCGCACCCTGATCGTCACCGCGGGCCCGGACGTGGAGCGCTGGGTCAGCGAGCTGCGCGAGGCGCTCGGGGTGCCCGCGGCGCTCTGCGACACGCTGCGCCGGGCGACCGCCGAGACCCGCGTCGTCGTCGGCGGCTACCTCGGCGTCCTGCAGCTCCCGCCGGCCGCGCTGCGTGGCGAGTACGGGATGGTGATCTTCGACAGGGTCGACCTGATCGACGCGCTGACGCTGATGAAGGTCGTGCGCGAGGTGGGGGCACGCTACCTGCTCGGCCTGGCTGCCGCGGCGTCCCGTCCCGATGGTCTGCAGGGCACGGTGCAGCTCGCCCTCGGCGGCGTGGCCCACCAGCTGCGCCCGGCGCCCGCGGCGACGCTGGCGGCGGCGCGGCTCGCCTGCCGCTTCCAGCCGACCACCTTCGCCTTCGCCTACGAGGGGCGCAGCCAGTACCAGGCTCTCGTCGCGGCGCTCGCCCGGGACCCGGAGCGCGCGCGGCTGATCGCGGCGGACATCGAGCGCGAGGCCGCCGCGGGTCACGCGTGCCTCGTCCTCTCCGAGCGGCGCGATCACCTGGAGGCGCTGGCGGCGCAGCTGCCCCCGTCGCTCCCCCTCGAGGTGCTGACCAGCACCGTCCGCCCCGCCGAGCGAGCGCAGATCATCGCGCGCTTCGAGTCGGGCGAGCTGGTGGCCCTCCTCGCGACCTCGCAGATCGCAGCCGAGACGCTGGCGAGCCCCCGGGTGAGCCGGCTCTTCATCACCTTCCCGTTCTCCTACGCGCGCAAGCTCGAGGGCGCCGTGCGGCTGCTCCTGCAGCCGCACCCCGGCAAGCTCGACGGGGTGCTCTTCGACTACGATGACGCGCAGCTCCCGCCGCTCCACCGCGCGTTCGAGAAGCGGCGCGTCCACCTCGAGCGGCTCGCGCGCGACGCAGAGGCCGCCGCCGCCGCCGCCGCCCAGATGACCCTGCCGCTCGACTGAGCGGACTGCGCCGCCCTCGCGCGCTCCTGCCCCGGTCCGCCCCGTAGGCGGCCACGCTCCCGTACAGCTCCGCCCGTACCCGTTAAAGAAGTACCGGTTCCCACCGATGAACTGAAGGGGAAGTGTGGGGGGCCGGGAGGGTACGATGCGTGCTGGTAGATCTCTCCTGCTCGTCGCTGCCGGCGGCCTGGCGCTCCTCTGTGAGGCCCGCGCCGAGTCAGGTCCGCCGCCGGCGGCCGGCCCTGACGAGATGGAGCTGTTCCAGGAGATCCCGGCGGTGATCGGGGCCTCCAAGTACGAGCAGCGCGTCAGCGAGGCGCCCTCCTCGGTGACCGTGCTCACCGCCAGCGACCTCCGCCGCTACGGCTACCAGACGCTCGGGGACGTGCTCCGCGGCGTGACCAGCTTCTATGTCACCTACGACCGCAACTACTCCTTCGTCGGCGTCCGCGGCTTCGGCCGGCCGGGCGACTACAACTCGCGCATCCTGGTGCTGATCGACGGCCACCGCGTCAATGACTCCGTCTACGACGGGGCCAACGTGGGGAGCGAGGGCTTCCTCGAGCTCGCCGCCATCGAGCGCGTCGAGATCATCCGCGGGCCGAGCTCCTCGCTCTACGGCACCAGCGCCTTCTTCGCGGTCATCAACGTCCTCACCAAGCGCGGGCGCGATCAGCAGGGCGCCGAGCTCTCCGGAGGCTGGGGCAGCTTCAACAGCTACCGCGCGATCCTCTCCTACGGCAACCGCTGGAAGAACGGGCTCGAGCTCTACGCGACCGCGAGCGCCTACGACAGCCGCGGGCAAGACCTCACCTACGCCGAGTACGACAGCCCGTCGACGGCCAGCGGCCGGGCGATCGGCTGCGACTCGGATCGCTACTACCGCTTCTTCACCTCCCTCGCCTACGGCGATCTCACCCTCTTCGGCGGGTGGTCTCACCGCGAGAAGGGGATCCCCACCGGCTCCTTCGGCACCGTCTTCGGCGACCCGCGCAACAGCACCATCGACGAGCGGGGCTTCGTCGAGCTCCGCTACCAGCGTGTGCTGCGTCCCTGGGTGGAGCTCACCGGGCGCGCCTACTTCGACCAGGTCGCCTACCACGGCCGCTACCTCTACCTGCGCACCCCCGAGGACCGCGACCCCTACCAGGTCATGAACCACGACCTCGCCGACGGCCTCAGCTGGGGCGCCGAGGCGCGCGCCACCTTCCGCGTCGGGCGCTGGCTGAACCTGGTCGCGGGCGCCGAGCTGGTCCACCACGTGCGCCAGCACCAGGAGAACCACGACGAGGAGGTCTACCTCGACGACACCCACCAGACGGTGAACGCCGCCGCCTTCCTGCAGGCCACGCTGACGCCCTGGCGGTGGGCGCAGCTCAACTGCGGCCTCCGCTACGACCACTACGAGACCTTCGGCGACACCGCCAACCCGCGCTGCGCGCTGATCCTGAGCCCCTTCACCAAGACGTCCGTGAAGCTCCTCTACGGGCAGGCCTTCCGCGCCCCCTCGGCCCTCGAGCTCTACTATCACGACGGCGGCAACACCCAGAAGCCAGGGGCCGGGCTGCGGCCGGAGAAGATCCACACCGGGGAGGTGGTGGTCGAGCAGCAGATCGTCGACGGCGTCCGCGCGACCGCCTCCTTCTTCTACAACCAGATCAGCGGGCTCATCGATCTGGAGCGCGATCCGGCCGACGACCTGCTGCAGTACCGGAACGGTGACAACGCCCGCGCGCTCGGGGTCGAGCTGGGGGTGGAGGCGCACTTCGCCCACGGCTGGCAGGTGCGCGCGAGCTACTCCTACCAGGACGTCAAGAACACCCGCACCGACGAGTGGCTGACCAACGCGCCCCGCCACCTGGCGAAGGGCAACCTCCTCGTGCCGCTCATCCGCGAGCGCCTCCTCGCCGGGGTCGAGCTCCAGTACGTCGGCGCGCGCCGCACCCTCTCCGGCGGAGAGGCGCCTCACTACATCCTGGCGAACCTCACGCTCTCTGCCCCGAACCTGGTGGGCGGCCTCTCCGTGCGGGCGTCGGTCTTCAACTTCTTCGACAAGGCCATGCTGCACCCGGGCTCGACCGAGCACCTGCAGGACGTCATCCTGCAGGACGGGCGCACCTTCTGGCTGGAGCTCAGCTATGCGTTCTAGGCGCGCGAGGCGGTAGGGTGCAGCCCGGGCACGCGGGCGGGGCGCAGCGGCGCCCCGTCGGGGTCGGCGGCGCGCGAAGGCGCCGGACGGCGGCGCTCGTCCTCGGCGCGGCGCTGCTCACCGCCCTGCAGGCGGCGGCCGACCCGCGCGTGCTGATCATCACCAGCCACGACGCGGGGCCCTACACCGAGGCGGTCAGCGGCTTCCTCGCCGGGATCCGGCAGCAGCAGCTCAAGGTGACCCTCGAGCGCCTGGCGCTGGGCGGCGACGTCCGGCGCGCGGGGCCGCGGCTGCAGCAGGCGCGCTCCGAGCGCGGCGGGATCATCTTCGCGCTCGGCTCGCTGGCGACCCGCAGCGCGGTGCAGGCGCAGCAGGCGCTGCCGGTCGTGGCCGGGCTGATCCTCTCCGCCGGGGAGCTGGGCGGCGCCCGGCACGCGACCGGCGTGACGCTGGAGTTCGGCCTCGAGGCGCAGCTCCGCTTGCTGCGGAGGGTGCTCCCCGACGCGGGCGGGGTGGGGCTCGTCCACAGCGCGCAGAACGCCTGGCGCGCAAAGCAGGCACAGGCCGCGGCCCGCGCCCTGGGGATCGCCCTCGAGGCGCGCGCCGTCGCGGCCGCGCACCAGATCCCGGGTACGCTGGAGGCGCTGGGGAGCAAGATCAGCGTCCTCTGGGGGATCGCTGACAGCGTGGTGCTGACCCCCGAGACGGCGCGCTCGTTCCTGCTCTTCTCGCTGCGCAACCGCATCGCCTTCGTCGGCCCCTCGGCCTCCTGGGCGAAGGCTGGCGCGCTCTACGGGCTCGACTGGGACTACGCGGACCTCGGCCAGCAGTGCGCGACGATGGCGGGCAAGCTGCTCAAGGGCATCCGTCCCGAGGGCATCCCGGTCGAGGCGCCGCGCAAGCTCCTCTACGTGATCAACGCGCGCACGGCCGCGCACCTGAAGCTCTCGCTCCCGCAGGAGATCCTGCGAGGAGCACGGGCGACCTACTGAGGAGGACCTGACGTGGCGGCTCGACTCAGGCTCCGGCTCGCCAGCAAGCTGAACCTCCTCACCATCTCGCTGGTGCTGGCGGCGGTGGTCGGCGTGACCGCCTTCGTCGTTCGCTCGACCTCGCGCGAGTCGCGCGAGCGCCTCCTGCGCAAGGGGCGGACGCTGGCGGCGATGGTGGCGGAGAACAGCGTCTACGCCCTCTACACCGAGCAGAAGCAAGCGCTCACCGCGGTCCTCGAGGGGCTCGCGGTCGACAACGAGATCGCCTACGTGCGGATCCTCGACGGCAACTGCCGCGCCCTCGCCGCCCGCAGCTTCCGTCCCGCGGCGACGCCGCCCGCCGTCGCCGCGTGTCGCGCCAGCACCCCCCGCGACCACGGGCTCAGCGATCAGACGGGCACGCCCTTCTTCGACGTGGTCGCCCCGGTGGTGAGCGACGAGCAGGACGACCTCGTCGACCCCACCCGCAGCGGCGCCCGCCAGCGGCGGGTGCTCGGGCAGATCCAGCTCGGGCTCACGCTGGCGCCCGGGCAGCAGGAGCAGCGCGGCTTCCTCCTCTCCATCGTCCTCTTCACCTCGGCGCTGACCGTCGTCGGGGTCTTCCTCACCCTGCTCCTCACCAGGCGCATCGTGGGGCCGGTGCAGCTCCTCTCCCGGGTGGCGGGCGAGATCTCGCGGGGGGACTTCGCCAAGAGCGGTGTGGACGTGCGCACCGGCGACGAGATCGAGGAGCTCTCCAGCTCGTTCGCCCAGATGCTCGAGCACCTGCGCCGCTACCGGGACGCGGTCGAGGACTCGCAGCGCACCTTGGAGGAGCGCGTCGAGCGGCGCACTCGCGAGCTGCGAGCCGCCACCGCCGCGGCCCAGGCCGCTGCCCAGCAGGCCGAGGAGGCGAGCCGCGCCAAGTCACAGTTCGTCGCCCGCATGAGCCACGAGGTGCGTACGCCGATCAACGGCGTCCTCGGCATGATGGACCTGATCCTCGAGACTCGGCTCGACGAGCAGCAGCGCACCTGGGCTGCCAGCGTCGTGCGCTCGGGCCGCTCGCTGCTCGCGGTGGTCAACGACGTCCTCGACTTCTCCAAGGGCGAGGCGCGGCAGCTGGTGCTCGAGGACCTCGACTTCTCGCTGCGCGAGATCCTCGACCAGGCGATGGACATGCTCGTCCATCGGGCGCGGCGCCGGCAGCTCACCTGGCAGCTCGAGGCGGCGGCCGACCTGCCGGCCCAGGTGCGCGGCGACCCGGCGAGGCTGCGGCAGGTCCTCACCAACCTCCTCGCCAACGCGATCAAGTTCACCGAGGCGGGCGGCATCACCCTGCGCGCCCTGCCGCGCGGAGACGGCGTGGTCCGCTTCGAGGTGATCGACACCGGGATCGGCGTCCCGGCGGACTCCCAGGCGCGCATCTTCGATCCGTTCGCCCAGGCCGACTCCTCCACCACGCGGCGCTACGGAGGCACCGGCCTCGGGCTCGCCATCTGCCAGCAGATCGTCGA
>JAKLHH010000290.1 GCA_022710245.1 Myxococcota bacterium | reverse complement strand
GGCGAGGGTCTGCGCGTAGTCCTCCGGCACCGGGAGCGCGGCGCCGCAGTAGGCGCAGCTCCCGCCGACCGCCGCGAGCGCGGCCGGACCGCCGCAGCTCGCGCAGGCGACGAGCTGCAGGCGAGGCAGCTGGTCGGCCTGCGGGACCGGCGACGGCGCCGGCGCGGGCAGCTCGAGGAGCTCCCGCAGGCTGGCGACGCCCGCGAGGACCACCAGCAGGAGGTTCAGCGCGGGGATCGCCCAGAGCAGCAGCTCGAGGCCGCGGCCAGCCCCGACGCCGAGAGAGCGCGCGAGGGTCGCGCCGAGCGCGGGCGCCGTGATCCAGGTGACCACGGCGACGCAGACAACCGCCGCGGCGGCGTTGCTGCCGCGCTCGCCCGGGCCAGGGACCTTGGGGGCCATGGCTAGAGCGAGACCCCGGCGCGGTCCTGGATCGCGCGGCCGAGCTCGCGGAGCAGCCCGAGGTAGAGCACGATCGTGGTGATGGCGAGCGCCAGCACCGGCAGCGCGAGGAGGAGCGCCGAGGCGCCGAGCTCCCGCACCACCTGGGGGGTCTTGAGCAGCGCGAGGAGCGGGATCAGGGCCAGCATCAGCCCGGCGACGATCCCTGCCCGGCGGCGCGCCTCGTCCGCCTGGAGCCCGCGCGCCACGCGCCAGAGCGCACCGAGGAGGAGGAGCCCGGAGACCAGCGCGAGGCCGAGCCCGACCGGCTCCAGCCGCTGCACCTCGTCGAGGAGCCTGAAGGAGGGCTGGCCGAAGGCGATCTGACCGAGGAGCGAGAGCACGTAGAGATCCCCGACGAGACCGAGCCCCATCAGCGCCAGCGCCGCGACGGTGAGCCCGCGGCCGCCGGAGGTGACCGGCAGGCGGGCGAAGTTGATCAGCCCGACGAGGGCCACCGCCGAGGTCAGGAGCGTCACCAGCGGGACCAGGAAGATGAGCGCGCGGACGGCCTCCAGCGAGCGCGCCTGGCTGGCGAGGAAGACGAGCGCCAGCCCGACCAGGGTCACCAGCAGGCGGAGCAGGAGACCCGTGCGGTAGGTGAGGAGACCGCGCGCCGCCGCGAGCCAGCCCGGCTCGAGGAGCGGCTCGCCCGGCCCGGGAGGCCGGGACGCCTCGGCGACCGCGGCGGAGGAGATCGCCGCCACCGCGACCAGCGCGGTGAGCATTGCTCGCGCGAGCTGCGAGAGGATCCCTCCCACGATGCCGAGGGCGGCGCTGGCTGGGCGGACCTCGCCGAAGAGGAAGCGCACCCCGTTCCAGGTGATGAGCCCGCTGCCGAGGAGGAGCACTGGCAGCACGACGAGGGCGAGCACGACCTCGGCCGCGCGGCCCCGCCAGCGCCCGAGCCGCCAGAGCGCGAGGACGAGCGCGCCCTCGGCCACCGGGACGACGACCCGGTAGACGAGGAAGAGCACGCGCCCCAGCCCGAAGACGTCGGAGAGGTGGGCGAAGAGCTCGAGCAGCTCCAGCACGAGGAGGACCGCGTGCCCGACCAGCGCTGTCCAGACGAAGCCGGCGCTGCGCGAGGCGGCGGGCAGAGCGGTGAGCAGGACGAGGCCGATCAGCATCGGGACCAGCGCGGCCAGCCAGACGATCTGGGAGACGGTGACGATGGAGGCCCTGCCCGTCAGCGCCCGCGGCAGGAGGCTCTGCAGCAGGCCGAAGAGGACGAGCGGGATCAGGCCGCCCAGGATGAGCAGGAGCCCGCGACGGCGCGTGCGCTGCGGCGAGGTGGGCTCCGGCGCGGGAACCGCCGGCGGCGCATACGGCGACCGCTGGCCGCCGGCGGACTGGCCGCTGGTGGGGTCGAGGGCGTCAGCCATGAGCGGGTGATACGATCAGCCCGCCCCGGAGATTCCTCACCGGTGCCGGTAGCAGCGGCACTTGCCGCCGCCGATATAGGTGCAGCCGGGGCGGCAGCGGTACTCGGTGCGGTACTTCACGCAGCGGCCGCCCGTGTAGGTGAACCCGGAGGGGCAGCGTACGCAGCGGTTGCCGTCGCGGATGGTCCCGGGCGGGCAGCCCCTGGCGCTGGCGATGCTGGGCAGTGAGAGGGCGAGCACGGCGAACAGCACCACGAGGGTCGCGCGCATGAGGTCTCCTCGGCGGATGAGCTCTCATGGTATCCGCTCGCGCACGGCCGCGGCAACGGCGAACTTGCTGGGGGCGCGGCTCCACTCCAGGCGACGCGACGCGCTCGGTCAGGGGTCGGTCGCTGAGGGGGCGCTCAGGGGGCAGTCGGTCCGGGCAGTCGGTCCGGGCAGTCGGTCAGGGGCCAGGGGCGTCGGTCAGGGGCGGTCGATCAGCCGCGGTCGATCAGGGGCAGTCGACGACGCCCTGGGCGGCGTAGTGACAGCTCACGCAGTCGGTGTTGGCGCTGTAGCTGTGCTTGCCCGGGTGGCAGCTGGTGCAGCCGAGCGAGGAGGTGTGGTCCTTCTTCTTGCTGTTCGGACTATTCGGGTTGCAGGCGCCGTTGCCGCCGTGGCACTTCGCGCACTCGTACCCCTTGGTCGCCGTGTGGCCCGTCACCGGGAGCGTGTGACAGGAGCTGCCGGTGCAGCTGGTGTGCTGCCAGCCGGGGTGCTTGCTGGTGGTGATGGGCGGGGTCTTGCCGCCCTTGTCGGCGGTGGTCCCACCCTTGTCGGCGGTGGTCCCACCCTTGTCGACGGTTGTCCCGCCCTTGTCCGCGGTGGTGCCCTTGTCCCCGGTCGTCCCGCCCTTGTCGGCGGTCGTGCCCTGCTCGGCGCTGGTGCCCTTGTCGAGCTTCGTCGGCGCATCGACAGTGGGGGCCTTGCTGTCGTCGCTGCACGCCACGAGCAGGAGCGTGGCGGCGAGGGTGGTGATCAAACGCTTCATCGTCGGTCCTCCTGGCTGGCGGCAGCGCGCCGCATGCGCGGCACAATACAAAGCCGCATCCTCCGCTGCAAGAGGCGGAGTTTTCGCACTCCCTCGTGCGCGTTAGGTTTTTTCGGGCTGTCCGCGGGTGTAAGGCAGAGCCGCGGCAGGCGTTCTCCGGGTGCAACGGAGGCGACCCATGACGTGTTTCCGACGGCTCCTCGTCCTCTCCCTCCTGGCCGCGCTCGCCAGCTGCGCGTCGCCGCTCTCGCCGGCCTACCAGCCCTACCCGGCCGGGCCGGAGGAGGTCGGTGCAGCGGCCGGCGCCGAGCGCGCCAGCGCCAGCCGCGAGCGCCCCGGCCTCGGCACGAGCTGGGGCGAGACGCACGACTCGGCGGTGACGCACACCGCGTTCGAGCGGGCAGACCCGTTCGGCCCGACGGCCACCGGCGCCTTCTACTACAACGACCGCCAGGGCGCCGAGGCGATGGCGGGCCAGGCCGGCTATCGACGCCTCGGCGCGGCCACCTTCCAGCTGCCCGGCCTCGACGTCAGCGTCACCATCCGCGACGCGAGCGGCGAGCCGCTCCCGGCGGTCTCGACCGCGAGCCGCTGCTACGCCGTGGGCGAGGCGGGCGCGCGCTACACCGTCCAGCTGCAGAACCACACCGACCTCCGCCTCGAGGTGGTGGCGTCGGTGGACGGGCTCGACGTGATCGACGGGCGGACCGCGAGCCACAGCAAGCGCGGGTACCTGCTGCGTCCCGGAGCTACGCTCAGCATCGACGGCTGGCGCCAGAGCGACGAGCAGGTCGCGGCGTTCCGCTTCGGGTCGGTGCGAGGGTCCTACGCCGCGAGGACCGGCAGCGACCGCAACGTGGGCGTGATCGGCGTGGCGCTCTTCCACGAGCGCGGCGCCACCGTGCGCGGCCCGTGGACCGACGAGGAGCTGCGCAAGCGGCAGAGCGCCGATCCGTTCCCGGGCCGGTACGCGACGCCGCCGCCGCCGATCGTCGACTGACCTCTCTCACACTCCTCTCACGTCGGTGCCCCGCGAAGCTCACCCGCCATCGAGTGTTCGTCAGCAACACCCTGAGCGGTGTGCGGTTGCGGAGCGGGTCCGCTAGACCTTGCCCACGTCGGTGTGCACCGGGATCGAGCTCTCGCCCGCGCAGGCGGCGACGGCGAGAAAGACTGGAAGCAGCCAGCGTAGCATCGGACCTCCCCGCGGAGTGTAACCTCGGTCGCCGCGCCCGTCGACCTCGCCCTCACCTCATCTCTTGCTGGTCGCGACCGCTTCGCCCGACCATTGTCTGCACCCCAGGTCGTCACCGGTCGTCACCTGCTTGACGACACCAGTCAGCAGGCTATCGTGCGCCACGATGGGAAAGCTGACGGACCGCTTCTCCCCCTATTTCGAGGGCCGTGTCTGCCCGCGGGGCGAGCAGTATTACCGCTATGGTCAGGTGCGAGTCCTGGAGGCCAACCACCGGGCGGTGCGGGCCGTCGTCACCGGAACGCGTCCCTACCTGGTGGAGCTACGCTGGAACGGAAACACCCTGGAGACGAGCTGCGACTGCCCCTACTTCGAGGACGGCGGGCTCTGCAAGCACCTCTGGGCGACCCTCTGCGCCGCCGAGGTGCGGGGCGCGCTGGACGCTCCCCTCGACGGGCGTCGCCTGCAGGTGAAGCGCAAGATCACCGCGAGCCGCTCGCTCGCGACGGGCTCCGTCACGAGCGACCGCGGCCCTGATCACGCGCCTCTGGATCTCCGCGACGCGCTCCACCACGAGGTGGGAGAGGACGAGGTCGACGAGGACGACGCGCTCGACGAGCTCGACGCGCTCGACGCGCTCGACGAGGAGGACGACGCGCTCGACGAGGACGACGCGCTCGACGAGGAGGACGACGCGCTCGACGACAACGTCTATGACCTCGCCGAGTACCGCGGGCGCCATGGCCGGCAGCCGGCGCGCGGGGCCACGCGCCCGCCGCGGTCCTGGCGCACCGCGCTGACGCCGCTGGTCACCCCGCCGACGGAGCACTCGGCTGAAGCGCCCCCCGAGGGCCAGCTGATCTACACCATCAGCCCCGCCAGGACGATCGCCGCGGGGGAGCTCGAGCTCGTGGTCCAGCAGCGCCGGACACGACGCGACGGCGGCTGGGGCGCGCCGAAGCCGCACTCCCTCTCGACCGCGGTCCTGCCCAGGCTGCCCGACGCCACCGACCGCGACATCCTCGCCAGCTTGCTCGGCTCCACTCAGCCCTACTACCACTACTACGGCCGTCAGCGGGTCTCGAGCTTCTGCCTTCACCCCAGCCTCGTCCAGGCGCTGCTGCCCACCATCCTCCGCACCGGACGCTGCTTCATCATGGAGCGCGGAGACAAGGAGCTGAGCCCCCTTTGCTTCGACGAGGGACCGGCCTACGAGAGCTGCCTCGAGGTGGTCCTCGACGAGCGGGGCGAGGTGTACGTGGTTCGCGGCGTGCTCCGTCGCGGCTCGGAGCGGGTGCCGCTCGGCGAGCCGGCGCTGCTCCTCAGCGGCTACGTCTTCTGGCGGGAGCGGGTGGCGAGGCTGATGGACTTCGACGCCTTCGCCTGGATCAGCAGGCTGCGCCAGGACGAGGCGATCCGGGTGCCGGTCGCCGACGGTCCGGAGCTGGTGAGCTGGCTGCTCCGCAGCCCTGCCCTGCCTCGGCTCGAGCTCCCCGACGGGCTCCGTCTCGAGGAGGTGGCGGGGACCCCGTGCCCCTACCTGAAGCTGAGCAAGCCCGCCCGCTCTGGCCAGCTGCAGGCCTCCCTCTTCTTCGACTACGAGTCGTCGCGCGTACCCGCGCTGTCACCGGGTCGGGGCGTCCTCGTCGAGGGGACGCGGCGCTACCTGCTCCGGGATCCCACGAGCGAGGCCGCCGCTGCTGAGCGACTGCTCGCGCTCGGGCTGCGCTGCCAGCGGTGGCGCTTCGGTCAGGGCAAGGAGGCGAGCTGGTCCCTGCACCCGAGCCGCCTGACCCGGGCGGTGAGCGCGCTCGTCGCCGACGGCTGGCAGGTCGAGGCGGAGGGCGCGCTCTACCGGCGGGCCGGCCGGTTCCAGCTGGAGGTCGCCTCGGGGATCGACTGGTTCGAGCTCCGCGGCGGCGCGACCTTCGGCGACCTCACCGTGTCGCTGCCCCGCCTGCTCGCGGCTCTGCGCCGGGGCGAGCGGCTGGTGCGCCTCGACGACGGCACCTTCGGCCTGCTCCCCGAGGAGTGGCTGCAGCGGGTCGCGCCGCTCGCCGGCGTCGGCCACGCCGAGGGAGATCACCTGCGCTTCGCGCGGACGCAGGCGGGGCTGCTCGACGCCCTGCTCGCCTCTCAGCCCGAGGCGACCTTCGACGCCGGCTTCGCGCGGCTGCGCGAGGAGCTCCGCTCCTTCGAGTCGGTCGGCCCGCGCGAGGCCCCGCGCGCCTTCCAGGGGAGCCTGCGACCGTACCAGCGCGAAGGCCTCGGCTGGCTCGCCTTCCTCGAGCGCTTCGGCTTCGGCGGCTGCCTGGCCGACGACATGGGGCTCGGCAAGACGGTGCAGGTGCTCGCGCACCTCGCCTCTCGCGGCAAGGGCCGCAAGCGGCGGCCCTCGCTGGTGGTGGTGCCGCGCTCGCTGGTCTTCAACTGGCGCAGCGAGGCGGCCCGCTTCACCCCGCGCCTGAAGGTGCTCGAGCACGTGGGCAGCGGCCGCGACCGCGACCAGGCGGCGAGCTTCGACCAGCACGACCTCGTCCTCACGACCTACGGCACGCTGCGGCGGGACATCGCCGTGCTCAAGGACTACCGCTTCGACTACGTGGTCCTCGATGAGGCGACCGCGATCAAGAACGCATCCACCGCCTCCGCCAAGGCCGCGAGGCTGCTTCAGGCCGAGCACCGTCTCTGCTTGAGCGGGACGCCGATCGAGAACCACCTCGGGGATCTCTGGGGCCAGCTCGACTTCCTCAACCCGGGCATGCTCGGCTCGGCGCCGGTCTTCGCCGCCCTCAGCAGCGGCGGCAAGGCCAGCGAGGAGGCGAGCTGCGAGGGTCGAGCCCTGCTGGCGCGGGCGCTGCGTCCCTTCATCCTGCGCCGGACCAAGGCGCAGGTCGCCGCCGACCTCCCCGAGCGCTCAGAGCAGACCATCTGCTGCGAGCTCGACGAGAAGCAGCGCCGGCTCTACGACGAGCTCCGCCACCACTACCGCACGACGCTGCTCCGCCGGGTGGAGCGCGAGGGGCTGGGCCGGGCCAAGCTGCAGGTGCTGGAGGCGCTGCTGCGCCTGCGTCAGGCGGCCTGCCACCCGGCGCTGATCGACCAGGCCCACCGCGACCAGCCGAGCGCCAAGCTGGAGGCGCTGCTGCCTCAGCTCGCCGAGGTGATCGCCGAAGGCCACAAGGCGCTGGTCTTCTCGCAGTTCACCAGTCTGCTCGCCATCGTCCGCGCGCGCCTCGACGAGGAGGGGATCATCTACGAGTACCTCGACGGGAAGACGCGCGATCGCGCCGCGCGCGTCGAGCGCTTCCAGACCGACGCGAGCTGTCAGGCGTTTCTGATCAGCCTCAAAGCCGGCGGCCTGGGGCTGAACCTCACCGCCGCCGAGTACGTCTTCCTGCTCGACCCCTGGTGGAACCCGGCCGTCGAGGCCCAGGCCATCGACCGGGCCCATCGCCTTGGACAGACGCAGCGGGTCTTCGCCTACCGGCTGATCGCCCGCGACACCGTCGAGGAGAAGGTGCTCGAGTTGCAGGCCACCAAGCGCGAGCTCGCCGACGCCATCATCAACGCCGACAACAGCATGATCCGCCAGCTCCGCCGCGAGGACCTCGAGCTCCTGCTCAGCTGACCCTCCGCAGCGCGGAGCGACTTGCACCACGGGCTGTTGGTACCGCGCGTACCTGGCCCCTTCGAGCCTGGCCCGCCCGCAACCTGCTGATCTGTGGCCCGGTCGGGGCACCTGCGAGAACCGCGACGGGCCCGTCACTTTGCGCGCGACCGTGCGCGCCGCCACTTCCGTCGACGAGCGCTGTGCTATAAGAGGGCCCGACGAGGTGCCGATGTCGATCGATCCACGCAGCGAGGTGACCATCCGCAAGCTGGAGGAGCTCGGCGGCGAGCCGGCCGGCGGCAAGGCGCAGGGCCTGGCGCGGCTGATCCAGCTCGGGCTCCGCGTCCCGGAGGGGTTCGCGCTGATCGGCGCCCGCGCCGGCGCGCCGCTCCCGCCGGAGGCGCTGGCGGCCTACCGCGCGCTCGGCGGCGGCCCCGTCGCGGTGCGCTCCTCGGCGCTCGGCGAGGACGGCGAGGCGGCCTCCTTCGCTGGCCAGTTCGAGACGGTGCTCGGCGTCGAGGGCGAGGACGCGCTCGCC
>JAKLHH010000029.1 GCA_022710245.1 Myxococcota bacterium | reverse complement strand
CGCTCCGCGAGCTCCCTCACCAGCGAGGCCTCCCGGTGGAGCGGACCGAAGGCGCTCGCGTAGAGGGGCGCCGCCTCCTCGGCACAGCTGGCCGCCTCGGGGAAGGCCTGCCGCCGCTCCAGCAAGCGGGAGAGGAAGAGCAGGTAGGTGCCAAGCTTCAGCGGCCGCGCCGGCGCACGGAGGCGCTCCAGCTCCACGACGCGACGGCCGCAGCCCTCCGCCGCCTCCCACGCGCCCGCGGTGACCAGCACCGAGGCGAGGCGGTGGAGCACGTCCGGCGCGGTGGGCTCCGCCGCCAGGTCCTCACCCCGCGCCCTCTCCCAGGCCGCGACCAGCCCGTCCCGCGAGCTCGAGAGATCGTCGCCGGCCGACGCGCGCCGCGAGGCATCGCGGCTGAGCGCCTGGACCTCGTCCAGCATCATGCGCGTGGTCGTCATCGTCGTAGCATCTCCTCGCGGGCGGCGTCCGCCGCGGACCGCGACAGCTCGGGCTGCGTGTAGTCGACCTGCAGGTCCCGCACCGGCACGCCCGCGGTCGACGACGTGTGGTTGTAGTACTCGTAGTCGAGGACGCCCGATTGCCCCGGCACGCCTCCCAGCTCCTCGGGCACCAGGTCACCCTTCGCCGCGCCCACCGCGCGGTGCTTTCCTTCGAGGACCATCACCTTGCCGTCGGGGGTGAGGCACGCCTCGCACTCGGTGGAGTAGTTGCGGCCCGGCGCGACGTACTCGTTGTAGGCGTGGGCCTCGCTGGCGCGGAAGCGGATCCGCTCGGCGCCGTCCGGGGTCTGGTAGATGACGTAGTCGTCGGTCTCCTTCACCACGCGGCTGCCAGCGGGCAGCTTGTCGGCGAGCCCACCGCCCGCTGCGCCTCGCGCTGGCTGCTCGGAGTCCTGCACCCGCCTGGCCTCCCCCCGGGACGGTGAGTCGACGTCGAACTCCTCCTTCTTGAACTTCGCGAGCGCGTCGTCGAGCTTCTTCTTGTAGTGCTCCGCCGCCTCCTTGAACATCTTCTCGACGCTCGCCCGGAGCGCGGCCACCGACGCCATCCACTCGTCGAGCTTCGCCAGCAGGCTCGCCGGGACGTGCGGCGTGAGCTCCCGCAGCAGCTCCATCAGCTTGTCCAGCGCCTTGCCGACCTCCCCCGCCGCCTTCTGGGCGTGCGACGGCAGCTGCTCGGCGAACTCCTTCAGCCACTTCACCCCGTTGCCCTGACCGGACCAGTTCAGGTTCTTGAGCATCTGGACCACGGCCCTGGCGCCGGCGCTCGAGTCGAGCGCCTTCAGCACCCCCTTGGCGAGGCTGCCAAGGGAGGGGATCAAGCCGATGCCGAGCAGCAGGCCGCCAAGCTTGACCTCCAGGCTGTCCAGGCCCTTGTCGCGGCAGGTGACGATCCAGGCGGCCACGTCCTGCGCGTCGGCCACCTGATCGAGCACCGGGATCGACGAGACCACGGCGCGCACCCCGAGGCCGGTCAGGGTCGGGTTCTCGTAGAAGTCCCCCATCAGGACCGTCTTGATGGTCGCCTCGCCCCAGCCGTCCTCGGGAGTGCTGCGAATATCAGCCATGCGACGCCATCCCCAGCTGTCCGGCAGGCGTGACCGCGTGAGCTCTCATCGCGTCTCTCGTGTCGGAGGCAGGGTATCCCCTGCCCTCGGGTGCGCGCTCGTGTCCGCCGGCGAGAGAGCGAGCGCCGCCTCGACGAGGGCGCTGTCGCCAGCCAGGCCCGCGCGCCCCTCGAGATCGACGAGGAGGTGCTCCTCGTTGTAGGTGAACGTCGCGCGGATCGGCCTTCCGTCGTCGCCGCTCTGGTACCAGCCGACGAGGTCGCGGAAGGGCACCTCGCCCCGCGGGTCGGGCACCCGAGGATCGACGAGGTAGACGTGCTCCCTCGGTTGCACCCGAGCCTCGGCGAGGATCGCCGGCTGCTGCGGCAGCTCACCGCGCATGTAGCGAGTGAAGAACTCGACGAAGGCGCGATTGCGGCGAAAGGCCTCCCAGCTCGGGGTCTGTCCCACGAGGTCCACCACGCCCAGGATCGCGTGAGCCGGGACCGGCTCGCGCGGGCGGCGCGCCAGGACCACCAGCGCCGACCGGTGGTCGCCGGGCAGCAGGAGCAGCTCCATGGCCTCACCTCCAACCTTGCCGGGAGTGCCGCGTCACCACCCAGGCACCTCCGGGCCGTTGTAGTCAGCGTTGCGCGTCCACTGTAGCGCCGAGTCCCCGGACGGCGTGGCGTACGAATGGATGTTCTGCCAGGGGATGGAGTCGGTGAACGCGACCTGCGCGGTCTGCAGGCCATCGATGAGCGGGTCGTTGAGGCTGCGGATCCCGACCCGCTCCAGGTCCACGCCGCCCGGCTGGACGAGACGGTAGATGGCTCCCTCCCGTCCGTCGGCGGCCGCATACCAGCGCGCGATCCCCTCGGACTTGGTGGTGCTGATCCACGGGGTGTTCTGCGAGGGGTTGATGATGTGCTCTGCCAGAGAGGTGTCCGTGTCCGCCCAGTGGTGGAACCCTCCTGCGGCCTTGAGCTCCTCGGGAGTACGGGTGTCGCCACGATAGAGCGTGCCCTTCGAGTCGCGATTGCCGGGGAGGGAGTCCGACTGCCGCTTCATGTTGAAGGGGTTGCCCGTCTGCGGCGGCGCGGAGTCCTGCACTCGCGCAGCCTCGCTGCGGGTCGGCGCAGGGACGTCGAACTCTTCCTTCTTGAAGCTCTGCAGCGCGTCGTCGAGCTTCTGCTTGAGGTGCGAGGCCGCCTCGCGGAACATCCCCCCGACCCCTGTCCTGATCGCGCCGACCGCTACCAGCCACTCCTGGATCTTCGCCTGCGGACCGGCCGAGACGTGGGGGACGAGCTGGTGCAGCAGGTTCGTCATCTCGTCCGTCACCTTGCCCATCAGCCCGGCGGCCTTCTGGGCGAGCGAGGGGAGCTCGGAGGAGAAGGAGACCAGCCAGTCCACTCCGTTGCCCTGCCCGAACCAGTTGACGTGCTTCAGCATCTCCACCACGGCGTGCGCGCCCGAGCCCGTATCGAGCACCCGCAGCACCGCCTTGGCCACGCTGCCAGCTGCCGGTATCCAGCCGATGCCGAGCAAGAGCCCGTTGATCTTCACCACCAGATCGTCGAGCCCCTTGTCACGGCAGAGGAGGACCCAGGCCCCCGTGTCCTGGAGATCCGCCACCGTGTCGACGCCGGGGATGGTCGTGACCGCGGCGCGGATCGCGATGCCAGCGATGGTGGGATTCTCATAGAAGTCCCCCATCAGCACCGTCCGGACGGTCCGCTCGGCGTAGCTCTCTTCCGGGGTGTCGCGGATATCAGCCATGTCGAGCCATCACTTGTCCGGCAGGTCCGTGAGCCGGGCCAGCGCGGCCGCGTACGCGGCGGGGCTGCCCTCGGGGATCAGACCGTGAGGCTTGGGCTGGCGGAAGCGCTCATACGTCTTTGGATCCTTCGCGAAGCGCACCCGCACCTGGCCGTGTCCTGCTGGTAGCTTGACCCGCGAGGCCCTGCCCTTGCTGTCGAGCGTTCCCTTGGCGAGCAGCTGCTTGCCGTCCTCGGAGAACACCTCGTACGCGGCGCCGCCCACCCCGGTGCCGTCGTTGAACTGGTAGAGGAGGTCGATCCAGTTCTCGGGCTCCTCGAACAGCTGCTTGACGAGGTCCACGGGCGGCGCAGTGTTGATCTTCACCGGCTGCCCCCTGAGGTCATGTCGCTGCGTCGCCGAGGCCAGGATCTTGTCGGCCACCAGCCTCATGCTCGAGGGGGTCAGCTCGATCACCGTCCCGCCGGTGGGGACGTAGACCTCGAGGCGCTCCTTCGCCTCGAGCACGATCTTGTTCGCCGTGTGCCGCGCCTCCGCGCCGACCTCCACCGTGAGGGTGTTGCCGACCAATAGGTGCTGGTCGTGCTTGACCATCTCGGTCCGGTCGCGCTGGACGCGCGTGGTCCGGTCGTGCTCCACCACCACGTTGTAGTCCCGCTGCGCGTGGACGAAGACCTCCTCCTTCCCCTTGGCGTCCTCGAGCCGCAGCTCGTTCGAGCCGCCCCCGGCCTGGGCCACGTTCACCAGCCCGGTGGTCGCGTCCGGCGCCGCGGGCTGGTCCGGCGCGGAGCTGCTCTTGATCGTGCTCCGCGTGCGGTAGTGCGGCAGCTCGTAGGGCACCATCTGCTCGCCGTTGTAGACCCGCCCCGTCACCAGCGGCCGGTCCGGGTCTCCGTCGAGGAAGCTGACCAGCACCTCCTGCCCCACGCGCGGCAGGTGCACGCTCCCGAACCCCGCCCCGGCCCAGGCCTGCGAGACGCGAACCCACGAGGTGGCCTTGCTCTCCCGGTCCCAGTGGAAGCGCAGCTTCACGCGCCCGTGCTCGTCGACGAAGATCGGCTCCCCCGGCGGCCCCACCACCGTCGCGCTGTGCACCCCGAGCGCCAGCGGCCGCGGCGTCACCCGCGCCGGCCGGAAGCGCACCGTCGCCGGGATGACCCGGAACGTGTTCCGGTAGCTGGCCAGCTCCCCCGTGCCCTCCTCGCCCAGCACCGCCTCCTGCCGGCCCGCGTGGCTGACTTGCAGCAGCAGGTACTCCTGGTTCAGGTCCGCGCGCGGGTGCCTGCCGGCGCTGCCGCCCAGCGTGAAGCGGCGGCCGGGGAGGAAGCGCAGGCTGCTGCCGCTCCCCTCGCCGACGCGCTCATCGCGCTGCAGCTCCTCGAGGCGGACCTGGGCAAGGCGCTGGCCCAGCCCGGCCAGGGCGAACTCTCCGGGGTAGTCGTAGACCTCCAGGCCGGCCGGCGTGCCCGTCGCGACCCCCTCCAGGCTCGCCCGCGGCTGCTTGAAGCTGTAGTCGCGGAGCTGCGCCTTGCCGCTCACCCGCCGCTGTCCGAGCCGGAAGCTGCTGACGTGCTCCTGGTCCGGGACCAGCGAGGTGCTCTCGTTGTAGCTCACCTCGGCCGCGCCGTCGATCGCCTGCAGCGCGGCGTTGTCGTCGGTGAAGACGGTCCTCAGCTCGGCGCCGTGCTCGAAGTGATAGCCGATCCCCTCCTCCTCGAGCAGGCGCGCGACGAAGTCGAGGTCCGTCTCGCGGTGCTGCGCGCAGTAGCTGCGCGCCGTCGGCGCGTCGCGGAGCTTCCACTCCAGCGAGGTCAGGCCCACGTCGGCCAGCACCTGCGTCACGATCTCCCGCACGCTGAGGTCCTGGTAGACGCGCAGCTTGCGCCTGAGCGTGAGCTGGTAGTGCGGCGGCACCAGCCGGGCGCGACAGATGGTGCGCTTCGGCAGGTTCGTCACCAGCTCGAGCTCGGCGATGATCCCGCTCACGGTGCGCCGGGTGCCGTCCGCGCTGGTCAGCTCCAGGCGCGCGGGCTTGCCGACCAGCCCGTCCCAGTCGAGCGAGCGGGCGCGGGTGACCAGCTCGACCTCGAACACGAAGAGGCCGCTCATCGCCTCGCTGCCGGAGAAGCCGAGCACCTCGAAGCGAGGCTCCGAGAAGGTGAAGCGCGGCTGGTTGCCAGCGCCGGTGGTCAGGGGCATGGGCTCGCTCCGTCGAGAGGTCCGAGCGCTCCTGGGTCGGCCTCGCCGCGCCGTGTGAGCGGCCGGCCAAGCAGGTCGACCGCGCCCTCCTCGAGCACGGTGAGGTCGGCGAGGCCGCGGCCGGGGCTGCCGGGCGCGAGCAGCGGCAGGCCCTCGAGCTCCGTCAGCTGCGCCTCGGCCTCGAGGGTGTCGCCGAGGTCGAAGCAGCGCAGGCGCTGCAGGCTCCCGGGACGCAGCAGGGAGCTCGCCAGCTGCAGCCTCCCCGGTTTGAAAGGGTGGTTCGCCAGCGGCTCGTCGTCGCAAAAGAGGCAGTTCACCACCTGCACCTCGGGGCCGTAGCCGAGCGCGCCGAGGAGCGCCACCGCCGCGCCGCCGCGAACCCCCTCCTCCCGCTCCTCGAGCCCGGGCTGGTAGGTGGCCCGGTTGCGCGCGAAGGTGCAGCTCTTCACCGCCAGCCGCGCGTCCTCCTCCGCCATCAGCGCGCCGCCGACCGCGGCCTCGTTGTCCAGGAAGAGGCAGCGGTCGAGCACCGCGATCGAGCGCCGCTGCGCCGTGAGCGCCCCGCCTGCCCGCGCGCGGTTGCCGGAGAGCACGCAGCGCGTGAGGCTGGCGCGGCCGGGGCCGAGGTGGATCGCCCCGCCGCCGTGCATCGCCTGGTTCTGCGAGAGCACGCAGCGATCGAGGACCAGCTGGCTGCCATTGACCACCGCGATGACGCCGCCCCAGAGCCCGCGCCCCCCCCGCAGCGTCAGGCCCTCGAGGGTCAGCTTGCCGCGCTCGACCCCCACGCGGCCCGCGACCTCGAGCACGGTGCGAGCCGGGTCGGTGCCCGTCAGGGTCACCTCGCCGCGCACGACGAGACCAGCGAGGGCGTAGCGTCCGGGCGTCAGCTCGCAGCGCGTGCCTGGCTCGGCCCCGGCGACCCGCTCGGCCAGCCGGGGCGCGTCCTCGGGGGTGAAGGTGGTGGTGCTCATGACCCCACCCCCGCCGGCTTGCAGATGGCGACCTCGCCGAACTCGGAGCAGAACTGATCGTAGGGCATGGCCTGCTCGCGCCCGCTGCCGGGGTCGAGCAGCTGCACGGTCCGCGCGCCGTCCTCCTCGGCGACCCCGGTCACCGGGTAGGAGGCGCCGGGGATCACCCCCGAGGCCGCGGGCTGGCTGGTCGCCAGCGTCGGGCAGCTCCCGGCCTGCGCCGCGCCGAGGCTGGTCCACAGCTCCTGCTGGCCGGCCGCGTCGACCAGGCACGTCACGGCCTGCCCGCCGGTGAGCCGCTCGAGGACCGCGGCGGGCGAGCCAGAGAAGGCCTCGAAGCCCTGCGCCGCGCCGAAGACCTTGCTGTACCCCTCCTGCACCAGGCCGGTGAAGCTCTGCGCCGCGGCGGGCGCGGCCCCGATCAGCTGGTCGAAGCCGCTCGGCGCCAGGGCGCCCACGCGGCTGGCGAGGGACTCGCCCCCCGGACCGAAGAAGGTCGCCACCGCGCTCACCGCCGCGCCGCCCAGCGGACCGAGCGCGGCGCCGGCCAGCCGACCCGCGACGCCCGCGGCCAGGCCGGCGACGTTCCCCGACGACGCCGCCTGGATCAGCGGCGCGACGGAGCTCGCCACCGACACCATCCGCTGCAGCGACTCGGGGAGCTTCGCCACCACCGCGCCCATCGCCGCGCCGAGGAGGTTCTGGCCGAGGCCCTGCAGCAGGCCCTTGAGCGACGGTGGGTTGGCCAGGAGCTTGGCCAGCGCCACGACCTGGCCGGCGGCCGGGCCGAGCAGCTGGCTGACGAGGCCGCCCCCCGCCTGCAGCACCTTCGCCAGCGTGGCCGAGTCGGCCGACAGCGGCGCCTGCCCGCAGTTGAGCGCCAGCTGCCCGCCCCGCAGATCGTTGATGGTCAGCCCCGAGCTGAGGATCTCGTCGCTGCCGATCTTGATGCTGTCCGGCTGCAGCACGATCGAGGAGCCGCCCACCTTCAGCGTCAGCTTCTCGCTGGCCTGGATCAGCATCGTCTTCGCCCGGTGCGTGGAGGTCTCCGCCACCTCGGCCACGCTGTCGTTCCCCACCGTCACGCGCTGGTCGTGCTGGACCTGCTCGTAGCGATCGTTCCTGACCAGCGTGGTGCGGTCGTTCTCGACGACCACTGTCTGATCCCGCTGCGCGTGGAGGAAGATCTCCTCGCTGTCCTGGAGGTCCTCGAAGCGCAGCTCGTTGTAGCCTGCCGCGCCCACCTCCGCCGTGCCCTGCAGCCCCGTGGTGACCTCCTGCTGGCCGCCGGCCCACTCCGGCGAGGACGCGCTCTTGATCGTGCTTCGCGTCCTCGAGCCGGGGAGCTCGTAGGGCACCACCTGCTCGCCGTTGTACACCCGGCCGGTGATCACCGGTCGGTCCGGGTCGCCGTCGAGGAAGCTGACCAGCACCTCCTGGCCCACGCGGGGCAGGAACAGGCTCCCGTACCCGCTGCCCGCCCACTCCTGCGAGACCCGCACCCAGGAGGTCGCCTTCTCCTCGCGGTCCCAGTGGAAGCGGACCTTCACGCGGCCGTACTTGTCGACGTAGATCTGCTCACCCGGCGGCCCGAGGACGATCGCCGTGTGCACCCCCGGTGCCCGCGGCCGCTCGGTCACCCGCGCCGGCCGGAAGGGCGTGGACGCGGGGATCACGGTGAAGGTGTTGCTGTAGGTCGTGGCGCCCTTCTCCGACTCCTCGCCGAGCACGGCCGGCTGGCGTCCGCTGTGGCTCACCTCCACCAGCAGGTACTCCTGGTTCAGCAGCTGGAAGGGGTGATGTCCACTGCTGCCGCCCAGCGTGAAGCGCGAGCCGGGGACGAAGCGGATGCAGTCCCCGCTGCCGGTACCGGTCTGCCGGTCTCGCTGCAGCTCCTGCAGCCGTACCCCGGCCAGGCGCTTGCCCAGGTCCGGGTCGACGAACTCGCCCGGGTAGTCGTAGACCTCGAGCGCCGGCGCCACTCCCTCGGCCACGCCCTCCACCCGCGCCCGCGGCTTCTTGAAGCAGTAGTCCCGCAGCTGGACCCTGCCGCTCACCAGCCGCTGCCCGAACCCGAGCTGACTCACGTGCTCCTGGTCCCGCACCATCGTGGTGGTGACGTTGTAGCTCACCTGCGGCGCGCCGCTGATCGGGGGCAGGGCCGCGTTGTCGTCGGTGAAGATCGTCTTCAGCTCCTCGGCGCCGTGCTCGAAGCGATAGGCGATCCCCTCCTCCTCCAGCAGGCGGGCGACGAAGGCGAGGTCCGTCTCGCGGTACTGCACGCAGTAGTTGCGCGGCGTGGTCGGCTCGCGCAGCTTCCACTCGAGCCCGCTTACCCCGCCCTCCTGCAGCACCTGCGTGACGATCTGCTGCACGCTCCGATCCTGGAACACGCGCAGCCGGCGCCTGAGCGAGAGGCGGAGGTGGGGCGGCGCCAGGTGGGCGCGGCAGAGCACCCGCGCCGGCAGCACGCCCTGCACCTCGAAGCGGATCACGATCCCGTGCACGTGCCGCGTGGTGCCCTCCCGCCCCTTGATGGTGAGGTGCGCGGCCTGGTCCAGCAGCGAGGAGAAGTCGATCGAGCGCGACCTCGTCACCAGGTCGAGCTGGAACGCGAAGAGCGCGGAGATCCCCTCGCGCCCAGAGAAGCCCAGCACCTCGAAGCGCTGGTCCGAGAAGGTGAAGCGCGGCTGGTTGCCTGCTCCCGTCATGCAGCCTCCTCGAGGGGCGTGCCCACGATCTGGCGGAACCCGGGGAAGCACTCGACGAAGCGCTCCACCGACGGAGCCCGCGCCAGCGCCACCGCGTGATGCGGCGCGCAGAAGCGCTCCCGGAGCGAGCCGCGGAGCGCGACCATCCAGGCCAGCACCTGGTCGTACTCCTCGCGGGGGCTGTGCGCGTGGAGGGTCTGGTGCAGCCGCCTGCCCTCCAGCAGGTCCTCGGCCACGAGGACCGTCCGCCGCGGCACGGGATCGTGGGGAGCGAGCCGGTCCGCGGGCAGGCGCGAGAGCGGCGCGATCTGCTCCCGGAGCGGCCAGGGGGTCAGGCGCCAGACCTGGCGCAGCGGCTCGACCAGGCTCTCCACCCTCGGCGCGGCGTCGACGAAGTCGTAGCCGTTCAGCGCCGCTCGCAGGACCTCGTCGAGGTGCTGCCGGTGCTGCTCGAGCAGCGCGTCGAAGCGAGAGAGCAGGCGGAGCGGGCGCTGCTCCCCCGCGGCCAGGAGCGGCGCGAGCCCGGTGCAGAGGGTGCCCATCAGGTCCCCCAGCACCCCGGGCTCGAGGAAGAACCGCCGCTCGTAGTAGGAGACGAGCGGCCTCGCGGTGAGCTGCAGGAGGTACGTCCCGAGCGGCTGCTGGATGACGACCAGCACCATCCCGCGCACCAGCTGCGTCGGGTCCTCGGCGTGCAGCAGGTCGACGACCCGCAGGCGCTCCGGCGGGAAGGCGCCGCGCAGCCGGGAGATGAGCTTCTCGATGCGGTAGGGGGAGAGGAGCTCGAGGCAGACGCGCCCCAGCGCCACGTCGAAGACGGCGCTCTCCACCTCTCCCACCACCTCCTCGTCGAGGATCTCGCTCAGGCGGTCATGCATCCGGCTACTCCGTGTCCCGAGCGTGGACCGCGTCGAACTTCCTCAGCAGGGCGTCCCAGGTCTTCGCGTCGGGCAGCGGGTTGGCCTCGTACGCCACCCTGAGGGCGGAGACGTCCCCGGAGAAGTAGGCCTTCTGCAGGTTCTCCTCTCCCACGCGCTTGGCCAGGCGGCCGGTCAGGGTGGTGGTCGAGCCATAGGCGTCGGAGTTCGGCATCCCCTCTTTCCTGGCCAGCCACTCCGTCACGCCCTCGTCGAGGCCCGTGTTGGTCTGCGAGCCGAAGGCCGGATCGCTGTACTTGTGCAGCGACTCGTGCATGACCGCGTGGTCGGCGTACTCGCCGCCGCTGCGCCCGCCGCTCCCACGCACGTAGACCGAGCCGTCGGGGTTCAGCACGCCGTCGGCGCCGCCCACCTGGTCCGGGTCGGCGCCGCCCCTGCGCACCGCCTCGCTGAAGTCGGCGTCGTCGACCACGTGCACGTTGTCGCGCGCGAGGTTGGCGCCCTGCTTCCCCTCCCCGAGGTACTGCCCGTACTTGCCCTGGATGACCTGGTCGGCCTGATCGGGCCCGAGCTTCATCGCCCGGGTGCTCGCCTTCACCGGCTTGGCTTCCTGCAGCACCCCGACGGTGCCCTTGCTGGGCACCGTGACCTCCTCCTTCTTGAACTTGCTCAGCGCCTCGTCGAGCTTCGTCTTGTAGTGCTCCGCCGCCTCCTTGAACATCTTGGCGACGGCCGCCTGGAGCTCCGCCACCGAGGCCATCCAGTCGTTGAGCTTCGGCAGCAAGCTGGCCGGGACGTGCGGCATCAGCTCCGTGATCAGCTCCTGGAGCTTGGTGAGCGCCGTTGTGATGAACTCCGCCGCCTTCTTGCCGTGCGACGGCAGCTCGTCCTTGAACTCCTTCAGCCACTTGAAGGCGTTGCCCTGGCCGAGGAAGTTCAGGTTCTCGAGCGCCTTGATCACCGCCTTGATGCCAGCGTTCGAGTCGAGCGACTTGAGCACCGCCTTGCCCGCGCTGCCGATGGTGGGGATCAGGCCGATGCCGAGGAGCAGCCCGCCGAGCTTGACCTGCAGGCTCCCCATCCCCTCGTCACGGCACTGGATCACCCAGGCGGCGATGTCCTGGGCGTCGGCGAGCTGGTCGAGGACCGGGATCGAGGTGACGACGGCGCGGACGCCGAGCCCGGTCAGGGTGGGGTTCTTGTAGAAGTCCCCCATCAGGACCGTCTTGATGGTCGCCTCGCCCCAGCCGTCCTCCTCGGGGGTGCTGCGAATATCAGCCATCGTCCATCAGCTCCTCAGCTCTCGTTCACTCCTCGCCCCGCTCCTACTCATCCGGCAGGTCCGTGAGCAGGGCCAGCGAGAGGGCGTGCTCGGCGGCGCTGCCCTGGGCGGTCAGGCCGTGCGGCTTGGCCTTCCGGAAGAGCACCCACTTCTTCGGGTCCCTGGCGAAGCTCACGGCGACGGTGCTGTGCTCGGCGGGCAGCTTGACCTGCACCGCCCTGCCCTCGCCGTCGAGCGTGCCCTTGGCGAGCAGCGCCCCCTTCGGGCTCAGCACCTCGTAGAGGGCGCCCGCCACCGGCGTCGTGTCGTTGAACAGGTAGACCAGGTCGATCCAGTTGTCGCCCTCGGGGAGCTTGGGCTGCACCGGCGGCGCGCAGTTGAGGTTGGTCTTGCCGCCGCGGATGTCGTGGACCGTCCGGCCGCTGACCAGCAGCCGCTCCGTCTTGATCGTGATGCCCTCGGCGTCGAGCAGGATGCTCGACTTGCCGACCCGCAGCGTGACGCTCACCGTCCCCTCGAGCAGGAGCGTCCTCGCGAGGTGGGTCGAGAGCTCGGTGACCTCCAGCGCCTCGTTGTTCGCCACGGTCAAGGCCTGGTCGTGGCGGACCTCCTCGGTGCGATCGTGCTCCACCCGGGTGAGCCGATCGTGCTCGACGACCGCGTTGTAGTCGCGCTGCGCGTGGACGAAGACCTCCTCCTGGCCCTCCCTGTCCTCGAAGCGGAGCTCGTTCGAGCCCTGCCCCCGGCCGGCGACGAGTTGCTCTTCAGCGTGCTCCGCGTCCGCTGCGCCGGCAGCTCGTAGGGGAGCTGCTGCTCGCCGTTGTACACGCGCCCGGTGACCAGCGGCCGGTCGGGATCGCCCTCGAGGAAGGAGACCAGCACCTCCTGGCCGACGCGCGGGATCAGCTGAGAGCCGTAGCCTGCGCCGGCCCAGCTCTGCGCCACCCGCACCCAGGCCGTGCTCTTGCCCTCGCGGTCCCAGTGGAAGCGCAGCTTCACGCGACCGTACGCGTCCACGTGGATCTGCTCGCCCGGCGGGCCGAGCACCCGCGCGCTGCAGGTGCCGCGCACCGAGGGCCGCCCGCTGACCACCGGCGGCCGGTAGCGCGCCGACGCCGGCACCACCTGGAAGCTGTTGCGGTAGACGGTGGGCGCGTGGGCCCCCTCCTCGCCGAGGACCTGCCCCTGCCGCCCCTCGTGGGCGACCCTCACCAGCAGGTACTCCTGGCTGAGCTGATCGAGGGGGTGACCGGTGAGGGTGAAGCGGTGTCCCGGCGCGAGGCGCACGCAGTCGCTCTCCCCCGAGCCCACCGCGCGGTCGCCCTCGAGCTGCTGCAGCCAGACGTTCGCCAGGCGGCCGCCCAGCGCCTCGTCGACGAACTCGCCCGGATAGTCATAGACCTCGTAGCCGGTGCGCTCGCCCGAGGCCTTGCCGTCCATGGCCGAGCGCGGCCGCTTGAAGCTGTAGTCGCGCAGCTGCACCTTGCCGCTGCGGAGCTGCTCGCCGTAGCTGAAGCGGCGGACGTGCTCCTCGCCCGGCACCATCGTGGTCTTGGGGTTGAAGACCACCGCGCTCTCGCCCGGGATCGGCTCGTAGACCGCCGCGTGGTCGCAGAAGAGGGTCCGCAGCTCGTCGCCGCCCTCGAGGACGTAGGCGATCCCCTCCTCCTCGAGCAGACGCGAGATGAAGGCGAGGTCCGTCTCCTGGTGCTGGGCGCAGTAGTTGCGGGGCTGGTAGCTCTCGCGCAGCTTCCACTCGAGGCCGCTCACCCCGCCCTCCTGCAGCACCTGGCTCACGATCTCCCGCGTCGTCAGGTCCTGGAAGACGCGGGTCTTGCTCTTCAGCGAGAGCTCGAGGTGAGGGGGCACCAGCCTCGCGCGGTAGATGGTGCGCCGGGGCAGCGTGCCAACCACCTCCAGCTCGGCGACGACGCCGCGCAGGGTGCGCGAGCCCGCTGGCCCCTCGAGGGTCAGCGCGGCGGGCTTGCCCACCAGGCTGTCCAGGGCGAGGTCCCGCTGCAGGGAGACCAGCTCGAGCTCCAGCTCGAACAGCGTCGAGATCCCCTCGGTGCCCACGACGGAGAGCACCTCGAAGCGCTGATCCGAGAAGAGGAAGTGAGGCTCGTTCATGGGCCGCTCAGGCATCTGCGTCCCTCATGGCCACTTGGGAGCGGTGGCGCCGTGGCGCCTTGCCGAAGGGGAAGGTGGAGTAGTGATCGATGGTCCTGTCGACTGCGCGGCCGGCTATGTGGCCGGCTATGTGCTTGATGACCGCCCATCGATAGCTGTCGGCGTCACCCTCGATGCTGCAGGTCTTACCCTCGCAGGTTACCACAGGACCGTCGTGACCGGGTGTGAATGACGGCTGCATGAAGCCCAGGATGGGGTCAGCCACGCGCGCCGCCGATGAGGACCGACGCAACACCCGCGGTGATCAGCTTGCCCTGACCGCCCAGGATGGGGTCAGCCACGCGCGCCGCCGGCTTGTTCTCGATGAAGACGGTCGGCGCGCCCTGAGGGGCGGCCTTGCCGCCGCTGACCTCGCAGTCTCCGACGCGACAGGCGGGGCGGTCGCCGACCTGCACGGTCGCGCTCCCGCTGCTCATCATCCCCTGCAGCGTCGCGCTGCCGATCTGGGCGGCCGGCTTCTCAGCCATTCGCGCCTCGCGTCCTGATCAGGGACTGGCTCATGGAAGCAGGCTCTCCAGGGGTGAACCTCGCGATGCTAGCGTCAGGGCGCGGCAGTGCTGATCGCGAGCCCACGCCCTGGGCGCCATGATGACAGCTGGCCGTGGACCTTGTCGTCCGAGCGAGGCGCATGAATGCCCAATGATGTCGATTCGCTCGCCTCATGAGCCCTCACCTTGCAGCCGGCGTTCCAGCGTCGGTCGCGCGAACACCCGAGAACATCCGAGAGGGGGCCGCGGCGGCGCTTCCTCGAGGTGCGCCAGCGATTGCCCTGCAAGGCAATGACGCGCTCTCGAGGTGGCGAGGCCCGAGGCCACCATGCGACGAAGTCGAGCCGATGAGACTCGCTGGACCTGTCCCACCTGTCCCCCCCTCACTCACATCCGCCGAGCCCCCCCCCGACGGAGAGCTCTTGCCGGCCAGCGCTTGCCACAGCGGCAAACGGCGGCGGTCGCCCATCTGCCCATGCGGGCGAAGTGCCGAGGATCACGCCGGCGAGCTCCCTGGCACATGCGGTGCACTCCCCCCGAGCAACCAGTCAACGAGATGAGGAGGAGAAGATGGCCAGAGCATCATTGCTTCGCGGGTGGATCTGGACTCCGGCTGTCGTCGCCCTCACCGTCATCGCAGGCGGCTGCGGCTCGAGCATGCAGCACGTCTCCTTCGCGCCGATGACGGTGGCCGCGGCGGCCCCCGCGGCCCCGAAGCTGCCGAAGAAGATCGCGATCAAGGACCGCATCGAGTTCGAGGTCGCCAGCGCCAAGCTGCTGCCCGAGTCGCTCCACGTCCTCGACCAGGTGGTGGAGGTGCTGCAGAAGAACCCGGCCATCAAGCGGGTCGAGATCCAGGGACACACCGACGCGCGCGGCAGCGTGAAGCGCAACCGCTCGCTCTCGCTCCGGCGCGCGCAGGCCGTGCGCGCCTACCTGCTGAGCAAGGGCATCGACGGGGAGCGCCTCGACGCGCGCGGCTATGGCCCCGACCGCCCGCTGGTGAACGAGGACAGCGACGATGCCTACGCGAAGAACCGCCGGGTGGAGTTCATCGTCGACGCGAACACTGGCCGCGAAGAAGCCCAGGGCGGCTGAGAGAGGAGAGACCCCATGACCCGACTGATGCTGATCGCCGTCGTCGCCCTGAGCCTGACCGCCGGCTGCGCCTCGAGCAAGGTGAGCGAGAGCGTGAAGCAGGACATCACCGCGCAGCTGCTGACCCGCGGGCTTGACCTCTCCGGCTGCTACGCGCGCGCGCTCAAGCGCGACCGCAACGTGGCCGGGCAGATGGAGCTGACCTTCAAGGTGAACCCGAGGGGCGAGCTGGTGGATCTCGCCGTCGGACAGACCCTGATCACGGACGCGAAGATCAAGCGCTGCGTGGTCAAGCGCCTGGCTGGCCTGAAGCTCACCGCGCCGCCGAAGACGGCGCTCGCCGTCAGCTACCCGCTGCAGTTCGAGCGCCAGCCCTGACCTCGCCCCGGCCCTGACCTCGCCGCTGTCGGTCTCTCGCTCCTCGTCTTCTCCGGCCCAGCCCCGAGCCTCCCCCGACGAAGAGTTGAACGGAGAAGACGAGGAGCTTGCTTGCTCTCTCCCTGCCCTCGGCCAGCGGCGCTGCCCCTGGCCAGCCGCCACTTCATGCTCGGCGCCACGGAGCGGCGTTGCCCCTGGCCAGCGGCGCGAAGACAGGCGACGATCGGGGCATGCGCCGCCTGCTCGCTCTGACCCTGACCCTCGCTGCCTGCTCGTCGCCCGCCTCGCCCCTCGACCTCCGCCCCAGCTCCGACGCGCGGCTCGAGCAGCGGGTCCCGGACGCCCCCCTCCATGAGGCCGGCGCCCTCGAGGCGCGCGCGCCCGATCGCGCCCTCGCCCCCGACGCGGGCGCGGCCTGCCCGCTGGTCGGCTACCAGCCCTGCGGCGGGGACCTGACCGGGACCTGGAACGTCCTCCGCTACTGCCCCGAGGACCCCGCGGCCGCGCAGGCGCTCTTCGAGCACCCGTACGACGACCTCGCGCAGTGCCAGAGGCCGGAGAACCCGGTCTCCGCCGTGCGCAGCTGGAGCGGCACCGTGGCCTTCGCCGCCGGCCTGGTCACGCTCGACATCGCGTCGAGCGTGGCGGTGAGCTACGGCTTCACCGACGCGTGCCTCGCGGCGGCGAGGCCGGGCGTGAGCGGCGCGGCGGCGCAGTGCGCGGCGCTGGCGACCCAGGTGCTCTCCTGCACCTACCAGCCGGGCCTCTGCACCTGCACCGGCGTCGTGCCCTACCCCGACGAGAAGCTCACGGAGCCGTGGTCGGCGAGCGGGAGCGACCTCAGCCTCGCCGGCGAGCAGGCGACCTACTGCGTGAGCGGCAAGGGGCTGGTGATCGACTTCAAGGTCCACCCGGTCAGCTGGCGCTGGTGGGTGCTCGAGCGGCCCTGAGCGCTCGATCCATCGACGGGGTAGCGAGCAGGTGGCGGCCTTTGCTACCATCGGCGGCACTCGAGCAGGCAGCCGTGGCAGGGCGTGGGCTCCAGAGCGCCTGCGAGAGGTCTGCGACGAGCCCGACCTCGCCGGACCGCACGACGGTTGACGGGGCGAGGGAGAAGAAGTAGGCAGGACGCATGCGCCGCTATGAGTTCAGCGACGGACAGTCACACAAGTTCTGGGAGATCACCCTCGACGGGGCCAGCCTGCGCATCCGCTTCGGGCGGGTGGGCAGCGACGGCCAGGCCCGGACGAAGGAGTTCGAGAGCGCCGGCGAGGCGCGCGAGGCCCACGCCCGCACCATCGCCGAGAAGCTCGAGGCGGGCTACCACCTCGTCTACAACGACGATCCCGGCGAGGTGACCGCGGCCGAGCCGCGCAACCCCGAGCTGGAGGCGGCCATCCTGGCCGCGCCCGACGACCCGCGGCCGTACCTGGCCCTCGGCGACTGGCTGCAGCAGCAGCGCGATCCGCGCGGCCAGCTGATCACGCTGCAGCACGAGCTCCGCCAGGAGAAGGCGCCCGGCCGCTTCCTCGAGCTCCGCCGCGCGGAGCAGGCGCTGATCCAGGAGCACGGGCGCCCCCTGCTCGGCGACCTGCTGCCGCACCTGCCGCACCTGAAGCTGGAGTGGCGGCTCGGGTTCCTCCGCCGCGTGACGCTGGCGCCCGAGCGCGGCGCTCTCGAGGACCCCGCCGCGGTGCTCGAGGCGCTCCTCTCGCACCCGTCCGCGCGCTTCCTCGCCGAGCTCGAGGTGCGCCTCCCCGGCCTGGACGAGGCGGCGCACCGCGAGCTGTGGGAGCCGCTCGAGGAGCTGCGACCGGTCACGCTGCGCAAGCTCAGCTTCGGCGAGCCGGCGCCGAGGAGCGCGGGCCCGGGCCGCCGGGCTGGCCGCGCCGCCCCCGGCCGCGAGGAGGGCGAGGACGGCGAGGAGCCGGCCGCCCCGCTCGCCGAGGAGGAGGAGGAGGTCGAGGTCGAGGTCGACGACGACGACGACGACGCCGGCGCCGGCGCCGAGGAGGAGGAGCAGTTCGAAGAGATCCGCGAGTAGTTCCTCCGCAGTGGGAGCCCCGCTCGCCCCCCCCCCCCCCCCCCCCCCCCCCCCCCCCCCCCCCCCCCCGCCCCTCTCCTCCCGCCCCCCCCGCGCTTCCGCCCCCCCGCTCTCCGCCCCGTGCTGTCGGGCCT
>JAKLHH010000289.1 GCA_022710245.1 Myxococcota bacterium | reverse complement strand
CACCCTGAAGCCGTACGACTTCTACATGCGCCCCGAGATGAAGGGACACTTCGAGCTCTGCAGCTGGTTCCACGCGCCGGGCTCGCGCGCGGCCATCGCCGCCAAGACCGGCACCGTGACCTACGTCCCCAACATGCTCCACCGCTCGGCCACCGACCGCATCCACGCCAAGCGGCCGGGCTGCTTCTTCGGGACCTGCACGCCGCCCGACTCCAAGGGCTTCGTCTCGCTCTCCCTCGGCATCACCTACGAGAAGGAGGTGATCGAGGCGGCGCGCACGGTGATCCTGGAGGTCAACGAGAACCTGCCGCGGACCTTCGGCGACACCCACCTCCACATCAACGACGTCACCCACTTCGTCGCGCACACCTGCGAGGTCCCGACGCTGCCCGAGCCCAAGCCGAACGCCACCGAGCTGGCCATCGGCAGCTACATCGCCGAGCTCGTCCCCGACGAGGCCACCATCCAGCTCGGCATCGGCGGCATCCCGAACGCCGCCGCGCTGGCGCTCAAGGGCAAGACGAACCTCGGTGTGCACACCGAGATGATGGTCGACTCGATGATGGAGCTCTACGAGCTGGGCGTCATCACCAACAAGAAGAAGTCGCTGGTGAAGGACAAGTTCGTCGCCACCTTCGCCATGGGCTCGCGCCGTCTCTACGACTGGCTGCACGACAACCTCGCCGTCGAGTTCCGCCGCGGCTCCTGGGTCAACGACCCGGCGGTGCTGCGGCAGAACTCGCGGATGGTCTCCATCAACACCTGCCTGATGGTGGACTTCACCGGACAGGTGGCGAGCGAGTCGATCGGCACCAACCAGTACTCGGGCACCGGCGGCCAGACCGACACCGCGGTCGGCGCCAAGGAGGCCTACGACGGGCTCGGCAAGTCGATCATCGCCTGCGGCTCGACGGCGAAGGGCGGCGCGGTGAGCACCATCGTCCCCACGCTCCCCGAGGGGACCGCGGTGACCCTGCACCGCAGCAACACGGACCACGTCGTCACCGAGCACGGCATCGCCTACATGCGCGGCCGCACGGTGCGCGAGCGTACCGAGAACCTGATCGCGATCGCGCACCCCGACCACCGGGGCGCCCTGCGCGAGGCCGCGCGCAAGCTCGGCTACCTCTGATCCACCCTCCTCGCGTTGACCCGCAGCACGTCCCCCAGACAAGGAGAGAGCTCATGCAGGACCAGGTCGGCATCGTCGCCTACGGCCTCTACCTCCCCGAGCCCCGGATGACCGCCGCGCAGGTCTCCGCCGCGACCAGGGGCGCCTGGACCGAGCAGGCGATCAAGGACAAGCTCGGCTTCGACCGCAAGCCGATCCCCGGCCCCGGCGACGGCACCCAGGAGATGGGGGTCAAGGCCGGGCTCGACTGCCTGCGCCGCTTCAACTACGACCCGATGAAGATCGACGTGGTCCTCTGCATCGGCGAGGAGTGGAAGGAGTACCCGCTGACGACGAGCGGGATCTACATCCAGGAGAAGATCGGCGCGCGACGCGCGTGGGCCATGGACGTGCAGCAGCGCTGCTGCAGCCAGGTCGCCGCGATGAAGCTCGCGCGCGACCTGATCGTGGCCGACCCCGAGGTGAGCTCGGTGATGGTCGTCGGCGGCTACCGCAACGGCGACTTCGTCGACTACGAGAACCCGCGCATGTCGATGATGTACAACCTCGGCGCCGGCGGCTGCGCGACCATCCTCGAGCGCGACCCGGGACGAAACCTCCTCCTCGGCACGCACCTCGTCACCGACGGCTCGCTGGCGCGCACCGCCGGCTGCTGGATCGGCGGCACCGCCGAGCCGGTCAACCGGGAGAACCTCGAGCGCGCCTACAAGTCGCTCGACCTGATGGACCCGCAGCTGATGAAGGACCGCCTCAACGAGGTCTCGGTGCCGAACTGGTACCGCTGCATCGACCAGGCGCTGGCCAAGGCGGGGCTCGCGCGCAAGGACCTCGGCTACCTCGCCATCCTCCACTTCAAGTATTCGATGCACAAGCAGATGCTCGCCGACCTCGGCCTCACCGAGGAGCAGACCACCTACCTGCGCGACTACGGCCACCTCGGTCAGATCGACCAGGTGCTCTCGCTCCACCTCGGGCTCGAGGCGGGCAAGATCAAGGACGGCACCGTGGTCAGCATGGTCGCCGCCGGGCTCGGCTATGCCCGGGCGGGGAAGGTGGTGCGCTGGGGCAAGGCCTGGCCGCCGCCGGGATCGGCTACGCGTGGGCGACGAACGTGGTGCGCTGGGGCAAGGCCTGGCCGCCGCCGGGCTCGGCTATGCCCGGGCGGGGAAGGTGGTGCGCTGGGGCAAGGCGTGCAGAGCTCGCAGCCCGCTCGAGGCTGGACAGTGTTGCCCGCCGCGCGCAGCCCTGAGATGATGCGCGCGATCCCGGGAGCCTCGATGTCACCTGCCCCTCGCAACCTGGAGCCCAGACCTCGCCAGGGCCTGCGCTGCGCCGAGCACGGGCTCGCGGCGGGTCCCGACGGACGCTGCGTGGTCTGCCGGCGCGCGGGCAGACGGCCCGAGGGGCGCGAGGGGAGTGGCCCGCTCCAGCTCCCGCAGCCGCCAGCGCAGCAGCGCTCCCCCTTCCTCGTCGCCAGCGGCGTGCTCCTCGTGCTGCTGGTCGGCGGTGCGTTCGCCTACCGCCAGCTGCGGGGCAAGCCCGCGCCGCCCCCGCCGCCGGTGCTGGCGGTGATCCCGGACGCGCGGCCGCTGCCCAGGGTGGTGCTGGCGCCCGTCGTCTTCCGCCCCGTACGCGACGGCGGTCGGCCGGCCGCGGCCCCCGGAGCGCCGCGCGGTCGCGGCGACGGCGGTCAGCGGGACGTCGCGAGGCCCCGCGGTCCCGACGCGGGCCCGGCGCGGGGGGACTCGCGGGCGGACTCGCGGACGGCCGCCCCGGCGCGCGCGTCGACCGAGGACGGCACCGCGATCCTCGCGGCGGCGCGCCAGATCCCGATCACGATGTACTACACGAGCTGGTGCGGGGTCTGCACGCGCGCGAGCGCCTGGTTCCGCGAGAACCAGCTGAGCGTCACCGCGTTCGACGTCGAGCGAGACGACGCCGCCGCCCGCCGCCACCGGCAGCTCACCCCGAGCGGCAGCGTCCCCACGATCGAGATCGACGGCCGCGTCTTCTCCGGCTTCCGCCCGAACGAGATGTGGCAGACCCTGATCGCCGCCGCACGTCGCCGCCAGGGCCCGTGAGGGCGCGCGCCCCGAGCGGCCCTCAGATCGCCGTTGTCACGCCGGGCCCCGAGGTGGTTTGATCGGGAGCAACGGAGAGGGAGGGAGCATGCAACGTCCCGGCTACATCACGCGCGCTGGGCTCCTCGAGCTGCCGGTGAGCCACCGCTGGGCGCACCTGGCCGAGGAGGTGCTGAGCCCGCCGAGCGAGGAGCTGCAGGCGCGGCTGCGCACCCTCTCGCTCCGCGCGGAGCTCGCGCTGCTCACCGGCGCCGCGGAGTGGATCGTCTACCGCTTCGAGAAGACGCTGCAGGACAAGCTCCCGCTGGACGCCATCGAGGTCGCCTGGCTGCAGCAGCTCGACCCGCGCTACGCGCTCCCCTACGACGAGTCCTTCGAGGCGGACGAGTGGAGCGGGCCGGTGCGCGGACCGATCGGGGAGGCGATGCGGCGGATGTGGGAGGCCTCGGTCCTCATCCAGGACGAGGCCGAGATCGTCGACCTGGTGGCGGAGCTGCTCGCGCTGGCCGCGCACGTGCTGCCGAACCCCGCGCCGCTCCGCGCCTGGCAGGAGCAGGTGATCGGGCGACTCGCGGCGGGCTGGCCGCGGCGGGCGGAGGATCCGCTCGGCGATCCGGTGCCGCGAGAAGCGCTCGACCCGGAGGCGCGGCTCGACCCCACCGAGACCGAGGCGCTCCTCCGCGAGGCGCTGGCGCGAGTCGACCCCGAGGAGCACCCCTTCACGGCCTCGCCCGAGGAGCTGCTCGCCGAGGGCTTCCCGGGCACGCCCTACCAGTTCGAGCTCGAGGCGGATCGCGCGGCGCGCGGGCTCTGAGCACCCGCCAGACAACGCGCGAGGGCCCTGAGCTCTCGCCAGACAGCGCGTTGACTGCGGGCGCTCGACGCGGCTGCGGGCGCTCGTCGACGTTGACCCGACCACCCCCACCCCTCACACTTGCGCCGGGGGTGGCTCATGCGGGCGGCGGCGGTGGTGGTGCTCCTCGCGCTCGGAGCTCCGGCTCCGGCTGTGGCGTGCTCGGTCTGCGGCTGCGGCGATCCCACCGTCCTCGCCTCCGAGGCGCGGCCGGCGGCGGGGTGGCTGCGCCTCGCTCTCGACCTCGAGGTGCTCACCGCGCGGGCGCGCAGCGACGATCATCCCGCGCTCACCGAGTCGCTGCTCCAGCTCACGGTGCGACCCGTGGTCGTGGTCAGCCCGACGCTGGCGCTGAGCCTGGTCCTCCAGCTGCCGTTCGTCCTCAAGGACTGGAGCCTCGGTGACGGAGCGCGGACGCTGGCCCGCTCGCGCCGCTTCAACCTGGGCGACCTCGACCTCGGCGTGCGCTGGTTCCTGGTGGACAGCACCAGCTTCGCGCGGCAGCGACGGCAGAGCCTGGCGCTCTCGGCGAGCAGCAACTTCCCCACCGGCCCCGCCGACGCGGAGGACGCAGAGGGCGAGCGGATCGACGAGCACGCGCAGCTCGGCACCGGCGCCTTCTCGCCCGCGGCCGGCCTCCTCTACGCGCTCCACCAGGATCCCTGGAACCTGTTCCTGGCGGCCAGCTACCGCGCGCACACGCGAAACCGCTTCGGCTATCGCTACGGCGACGCCGTGCTCTGGACCGCCCGCCTCGAGCTCCGCCCGCTGGAGCGGCTCGCGATCGGGCTCGGCCTGGACGGCCGCTATGCCTGGCGCGACGACGCCAGCGGCGAGCCGCAGCAGAACACAGGCGGCCTCGCGGTCGCCCTCACGCCCGGCGCCATCGTGAACCTCGCCGGCCCCTTCTGGCTCTACGCCCGGCTGCAGGCGCCGGTCCTGACGAAGCTCCTCGGCGAGCAGCGGCTCGGGCCCACTGCCTTCCTCAGCGTGCAGTACTCGCTCTCGCCCTAGCTGGCTCCGGCCGACATCTTTCGGGTGTGTTAACCCTGTGCCGCTGGCTACGAGAGGCGTCATCGATCGGGGCTGCAGGCCCTCGAGTTTCGATGGATCCGGCCGCCTGCAGTCAAGTGATTCCAGCTTCTTGGCCTGGCATCTCGGTTGCACCCCGAGCGCACCTATGGTGTCACGACAGCACCTGATCCTGGCTGCCCTGCTCATTGGCTCCCTCGGCGTCCTCGCGCCCGCTCACGCCCGGCAGCGGCCCGATCGCTCCGGGGTGACGGCCTCGCACCACCAGCAGCGCCTGACCCACCAGAGCCCGCTCGACCAGGCGGCGTCGTCCAGCCTGGGGCCGGGTCACGCCCAGCTCCGTTCCGGCAAGCCGGTCACCTGCAGGATCGACGGCAAGCCTCGCGGGCTGCTGGCTCGCTGCCGCGCCCTCGGCGCCTGGGCGAGCAAGAAGCACGAGCAGGCGAAGACCTGGGCGGGCAAGACGCGCGAGAAGGCGAAGGCCTGGTTCAAGGCGGACCCCCGTCGCAAGTGGATGCTCCCGGTCGTCTGCCTCGCTGGCGGCGGCGTGCTGCTCTTCGCCTACAGCGCGGCGCCGCTGATCAGCGCCGGCCTCGCCAGCTGGCTGACCCCCACCCTCGGCGCCTCGGCCGCGAAGGCGATCGGCGCGGGCATCGCCGGCTCGACCAGCTCGGCCCTCGGCAGCCTCTGGGCGCATGGCTTCCCGATGGCGCTCCGTATCGACCCCGTTCACCCGCGCCAGCTCGCGACGGACGTCGGCCTCTCCGCTGGCTTCAACCTCCTCGGCTTCGCGCAGGCGAACCTGGTCAAGCAGGCGGCCGCCGCGGTCACCGGCTGGGGCGGGATGGCCGCGGAGCTCGCCTTCGCCGGCGGCTACCTCGTCGGCTGGGAGATGATCAAGCACCGCGCCGAGAACCACCTCCGCAACGACCTCGGCCACCCGACCGACCCCAAGCACTTCTGGCGCGTCTCCGAGGAGGCAGCGGCGCGCGGCGAGAAGCCGATCTGGGGCAAGACGCTGCTGATGATCCTGGCGACGAACGCGCACCGCTTCCTCGTCCCCGGCCTGGAGGACAACGCCCTCGCCAAGGTAGCGGGCGACGCGGTCGGGCGTCCCTGGTGGGACCGCATCGTCAACGCGCGCAACCCGGGCAACGAGGAGCACGTCAGGGCCAGGCTGCACGGGCAGCGCGGGCGCCGCGGCGTCTCGACGACCCCCGCGGCGACGACCTCGGCGACGACCCCGGCTGCGTCGACTTCATCCCCCGACCAGGTGCGCTGAGCTCCACCGCACCAAGCTCGATCGGCCCCGTCCGCCATAACGTCCGAGCCCCCCGAGCCCCGCGTTGACTGCCCGCCCCGTCTGACCTAGGGTCACCTCACCAGCGCAGCTCTGGCCTTCGAGCTCCTCAGCCAAGGAGGGTGCATGTCTGGATGGAAGCGGGTGACCTTTCTCGTGGTGCTCGTCCAGGGTGGGCTCGCCGCGGCCGCACGTCCGAAGCTCTCGGCGCCGCCGAGCTGGCCACCCGAGGTGCGCGCCGCCTACCAGGCGGTGCTGGCGACGCCCGCCGGAGCGCCCGGCAAGAGCCAGGAGGTCGCGAACAGGGTCCTCGCGCTGGCGCGGACCGGCGCCGCGCACGACGCGATGGGCACGCTGGCGTTCAATGACGCGCTGCCGGAGAGCCACCGCGCCATCGCGGCCATCTGGTTCGCGCAGTACTACCGCTTCGATCCGGCGGGGCTGCTCCAGCTGGCCGAGGACGCGAACCCGTTCCTCGCGCGGCAGGCGATTGACCAGCTCGTCGCGCTCGGCGGCAGCGACCTCAGCGCCAAGCTCGGCGCGATCGCCGCGCGCAACCCGAAGCTCGCGGGAGCCATCCGCACGCGGCTGGCGCGGATGCCGGCGACGGGCAAGCCGCCGTTCGTGCTCGCGCAGCTGAACACCCTGCTACGAGGCAAGAAGAGCAAGGCGCGCTCGCTGGCCGCGGTGGCGCTGAGCCAGAGCAAGGACGAGGCGGCCGAATGGGGGCTGCAGCTGCTGATGTCGACGCAGGTCGCCGCGCTCGCCGACAAGGACACGCAGATCTTCGGGGCGCTCGGGCTCACCCGGCGCCACGAGCGCGACGTGCCCGGCCTGCTCAAGCTCGCCGCGCGCGGGAACAACAAGTTCGTCCGCTTCGAGGCGCTCAAGCTCCTCGCCAAGACGCCCGACGGCAAGAAGGCCATGCGCGCGCTCACGCTGACCCCCGACGACCCGATGGCGAAGGAGCGCGACCAGCTCGCGCGGTAGCGCCGTACCTCGAGGGGCGACGGGCGGGCCTAGAAGTCCGCGATGTGCTCGACGAAGTCGGGGCGGTCGACGAAGGGGTTGCGCTTCTTCTGGATCCCCTCGATGGCCGTGGCGCGATCGCGCTCCAGCGCGTCCGGCGGGTCGAACGCGTTCCAGAGGCGCAGCGCCTGCTCCTCGTCGTCGGGGATCGCCATCTGGTAGCGCACCGCGAAGTAGAAGTGCGCGCGGGCCAGGTCGCCGCGACGCTCGGGGCGCGCCTCGAAGACGGTGGCGCCCGTGGTCGCCGAGGGTCCGATGCGCGAGCCGCCCGACTCCCACTTGCAGGCCGGGCCGCTGCCGCCGCAGGCGACGTAGCCGAAGGGCAGGCTGCTGCGGTGCGAGTTCGCGTTCCCCTCGGAGGGGAAGAGGTGGTTGAGGTCGCTCTCCGCGGGCGGCGTGTCGGCCCCCTCGCTCTGGGGCCAGCTGTGCTCGGTGTTGAAGCCGCCGGGCGAGGTGGTCCCGTCGGCCTGCACCGTGAGCCCCGTGTAGATGCACTCGATCAGCCCGTTGTGGACGTCGATGCCGCCGTTCGCCGGGATGAAGATGATCTGCTTCGCCTTGGTGTAGCTGACGCTGGTGTGGCCCTTGACCAGGTTGTAGAGCGCCGTCCGCATCGCCTGGCCCGTGAGCCCCTCGAGGTTCTTCAGCGGCCGGTCGGCGGGAAGGTCGGGCCAGACGAACGCGTCGGGCGGGCGCGCGTCGGGCTGGCTCGCCGGGAGATCCGCGGCCCGGTCAGGGCTCGCGCGGTCCGGCGCGCCGAGCTCGCGGCCTGGCTCGCTGCCGCCGCGG
>JAKLHH010000288.1 GCA_022710245.1 Myxococcota bacterium | reverse complement strand
CCCGGCGCGGACCGGCGTCGGCCAGCACCCGGAGTGCCCCGACGAGGGGAACTGCGTCACGCTCCTCGAGCTCCTCGAGGTGATGCGGCGCGTGACCCTGCACGGCGAGCTCCCCGCGGCCGACCGCCTGCCGCTCGCCGCCGCCGACGTGAGCGGCCTGCAGGCCTCGCTCCTCACCGCGCCGAGCGACCTCGAGGCGGGCGCCGCGCAGGCGCTCGGCCACGCGGTGAAGGTCTACAACAAGCCGGGCGAGGTCTACGGCGACGACCGCCTCGACCACGGGCTGATCGTCGATACGGTGAGCGGCCAGCGCTTCCTCCTCGCCGCCTCGATGCCCTACAACACCACGAGCGGCGCGGACCTCTCCGAGCTCGCGCGGCGCGCGCTCCTCGCGCTCCTCGCGCAGCCGGGCGGCGGGCTCGCGCTCCAGCGCACGGCGGGCGGCGCCATCGTCGCGCAGCTCGACGACGGCGGCCCGGTCTCCGGCGGACGGCGCTACACGCTGACCCTCTCGGCCGCCGGCGCGGACTCGCTCGAGCTCTGGGTGGACGGCTACGGGCTGCCCAAGCCGGCGGGGCCCAGCCCCTACTTCAAGCTCACCTACGACTTCTCCAAGAGCGGCGACCGGCTGCTCATCGTGCGCGCGAGCAAGGGAGGCGCCGTCGTCGGCTACCGCGCGCTCACCGTGCACATCAACTAGTACCTCGCCGCAGTGGTCTTGACTGGTTCACGCCGTCGTCGCGACCGGCCCGTAGCGCGGTCGTCGCACACCCGAGCCGGGCCCCGCTCGCTCAAGCGAGCCGCCAGCAAGCGCGCACTCGCGCTCGCCCGTCCCGGGCGCAGCTCTCGCGCGCAGCCGTCTCTGCACGGCCTCGCAGCGCGGGATGAATCTTGCCCTTCATCGCGGAGCCTCCGAAGGAGGCGAGCAGGGCAAAATGCGGCGACGCCCAGGCGCGCAGGCTCGCGAGTCACGTCGACCTCGCCCCGAACAAAGAAGATGAGCGGCTCGCTTGAGGGGGCGAGGCGCGCGGCGAAGCCGCGGCCCAGGCTGCGTGGCAACTGCCCCTTCTGCGATAGCCAACCGATCAAAACCACTGCGGCGAGGTACTAGGGGTGGAAGGAGAAGCAGAGGCAGCAGCGGCGAGAGGCTACTGGTCCTTGTGCTCGCCCGCGGCGCAGCCCTTCCAGTAGCCGCTCTGCCAGACGACCGCGCCGGTCGGCGAGCTGCTGCAGCCGTCGAGGCCGTTCGGGATACCGTCGCGATCTGGATCGTCGGCGTCGAGGTACTGGCCGCCCGCGCAGCCCTTCCACTTGCCCTCGGTCCAGACCATCTTGGCCGCGGGCGTCTTGCTGCAGTGGTCCTCGGCGTCGGGGATGCCGTCGCCGTCCTCGTCGCCGCCCGGCGAGGGCGCCGGCGTCGGCGGCGTCGGCGTCGGGCCCTTGTCGGGCTTGGGCTGCGGGCCAGGGCCGAGGTCGGGCTTGGGCTGCGGGCCAGGGCCGAGGTCGGGCTTGGGCTGCGGGCCGACGCCGCCGTCGACCAGCGTGAGCCCGCCGTCCGCGTAGGGCGGATCGCCGCCCGGCAGGCCGAGCACGCGGGTCATGAAGCCGACGCCGTAGGTGCGGGTGAGGAAGTCGCGGATCGGCTGGGCCGACGCGTCGGTCTGCAGCTTCGCGTAGTAGGCGTCCTGCTGCGCCCAGGTGAAGGCGGTCATCTTCTGGCCCTCGCGGAAGAGGCTCATCGCGCGGTCCGTCTGCCACGCCAGGAATTCACGGAATTGCTTGTTCTGCTGGAAATACGTGGGATCTCCCTTCTCGGCCGCGAGGCCCAGCGCGAGCCCGTAGACGGTGAACTCGAGCTGCCCCATCACGCCGTCCTGCCAGGGCTCCTTCCAGAGGCCGCGCTTGACGCGGTCGACGCCCACCGCGCCAGCGTTCGTGTAGGCGACCCACTCGTCGAAGATGTAGGTCGGCGTGTCGTCCCAGGCCTGCTGGCCCAGGATATAGAGGCCGTAGCGCGAGCCCTGCAGCGCGGCGGGGATGAAGGGGATCACCGCCGACTTGCGCAGGTTCGGCTCCTCGAGGATCACGCCGCGGTCCTCGAGCACGTAGAGGCCGTTCGCCTGCTTGCCGGTCTTGTTGTAGTTGTTGCGGAGCTCCGAGTTGATCCCGTGCGTCGTCTCGTGCGCGTGGGTGAGGCGGTCGTTGTCGTAGTACTGGTTCCCGTAGGACGAGGGCAGGTGCCCCTCGATGTCGGTGAGGAGCGGCCCCCAGCCGCCCGGATCGGTGGCGGTCTTCTGCACCGGGAACTTGAGGAAGGTGACCTGCTGGCCCGGGCCTCCCGCGTAGGGCGTCGGCGCCGCGCCCGGCCCCGGCGGGTCCTGCGTCTGCACCGCCGGCGGCGGCGGCGCGAGGCGGCTCGGCGCCGGGTCGGCGCAGGCGGCGAGCCCGAGCGCGACCAGCGAGAGCGTGTGGACATTTGCGACGGTGCGACGAGCGTGGCTGAGCGACATGAGACCTCCCGGGACCGAGGAGGTTGCAAGCAAGGTGCCGCCGCCGGAGGGGCGCTCGCCGTCGAGGAGGAGCGATTCCTCGTCGCTTCTCGTCGAGGGCGCGACGCCGCGCCGTGGTTCAGTGGCGCGAGGCCCCCAGAGGTGGGGGGATGTAGCCCCAAAACCTCCTGCGACTCGAGGGGCTTGCGCTGATCCCGCGCGGCCTCGGAGAATGGAGATACGCCACACGCCGTCGCGAACTGATACGGATCGGAGCCGCGCCGCTCAGGTCGGGTCGAGCGTAGCTGTCGCGGTCGACAAACGAGGAGAGGTCGGGCGTAGCTGCCGCGACCAACAATCGAGGAGAGGCTGATGCGCCGTCACGTCGTACTCGTCTCGCTCGCCCTGCTGTCGCTCGTCTCGCTCCTCGGCCTCAGCGGCTGCGAGAGCAGCACGCCCGGGGTCTGCACCGACGACCAGTGCCCGAAGGGGCAGCACTGCGTGAGCGGCGCCTGCGCCGCCTGGGATGGCTCCGTCGCCGACCGCGGCGCGCTCGAGGGAGGCAGCGGCGCCGAGGCGCGGGTCCTTGACCTCGCCGCCCGCGACGGCGGCAAGGACGCGCCGGGCGACGGCCCGAAGGCGGGCGACGGGAAGACGGAGCAAGGCAAGCAGCCGGACGGCGCGGGCAAGGACGGCGCGGCCAAGGACGGCCCCAAGCCGGACGGCGCGGGCAAGGACGCGCCCAAGCCCGATGCGCCCAAGCCCGACGCACCCAAGCCCGACCTCCTCGCCCCGGACACCTGCCCGCTCCCCTGCGGCACGACCTGCTGCAGCGGCGGCCAGGCCTGCCTCTCGGGCACCTGCTACACGCCCATCGGCGCGTGCAAGACCAGCGACGACTGCCTCAACGACTCCTACTGCACCGGCGGCCAGTGCGTGCCCTTCGGCGTCGGCCCCTACGGCGTCTTCGACCCCACCTGCCTGCGCGTGATCCCGCCCGGGATCTTCCAGCCCGCGCTGCAGTGCGAGTGGAGCGGCCCGCCGACGGGCGACCCCTACCCGAACCACAAGAACGTCCTCGGTACGCCCGTGGTGATCGACTTCGGCAACCAGGGCGAGGGCGCGCCGCCCTCGATCGTCTTCGTCAGCTACGATCGCACCGACGGTGGCGGCGAGGCCGCGCGCTGCGACAGCGGCGCCTTCGGCGTCATCCGCGTCATCCGCGGCAGCGACTGCGCCCAGCTCTGGACCGTGGAGAACGTCCAGGTCCGCGCCTCCAGCCCGCTCGCCGTGGGCGACCTCGACGGCGACGGCCGCGCCGAGATCGTCGCCTACAGGTGCGGCGGCGGCGTGGTCGCGGTGCGCTGGGACGGCACGCAGAAGAAGTTCGTGCAGCACTGGGTCTCGAACCCGTCCAACCTGGGCGGGACCGAGCTGCTCTGGAGCGGGCCCTCGATCCACGACCTCGACAACGACGGCAAGCCCGAGGTGCTGATGGGCGGCATCGTCTTCAGCAACGCCGGCGTCGCCCTCGACTCCGCCCTCGGCACGCTCAGCCCCACCGACCACCAGGGCGGCTTCGCGGTCGTCGCCGACCTCGACGGCGACGGCCAGGTGGAGCTGGCGAACGGCCAGAACGTCTGGGCGTGGACCGTCGCCACCAAGAAGTGGGCCGCGAAGACGACCAGCGCCAACGCCACCGGCCTGGTGGCGGTCGCCGACTTCGGCACCTTCGGCAGCGACCCGACCAAGGACGATCGCAGCAAGCTCGACGGCATCGCCGAGCTCGCGGTGGTGCGCAGCGGCAGCGTGGTGGTGCAGACGATCGCCGGTCGCGTGGTCTTCGGGCCGGTCTCGCTCCCGGGCGGCGGGAGCGGCGGTCCGCCGACGGTCGGCGACTTCGACAGCGACGGCCGCGCCGAGCTCGCCTGCGCCGGCTACGGCGGCTACACCATCTTCGACCCCGACTGCAAGACGGGCGCGGTGGCGACGACCTGCCCGTCGCTGGCGACGACGGGGATCCTCTGGACGCAGCCCTCGAAGGACTACAGCTCGAGCTCCACCGGCTCCTCCATCTTCGACTTCGAGGGCGACGGCGCGGCCGAGGCGATCTACGCCGACGAGTGCTTCACGCGCGTCTACGAGGGCAAGACCGGCGAGGTGCTCTTCTCGCAGTACCACACCAGCTGCACCTGGTACGAGAACCCGATCGTCGCGGACACCGACCGCGACTTCCAGAGCGAGCTGGTGGTGCCCTCGAACATCAACTGCTCCAAGTTCGCCGAGTGCACCAGCGTCTACGCCAAGGCGCCGTCGGGCGCGGCGATGGATCCGCTCTTCAAGGGCTTTCGCTGCAAGACCGGCGCGGAGTGCCCGGGCGGCAACTGCTCGAGCGGCTTCTGCCGCTGCGCCTCGAACGCCGACTGCGCCGTCGGCAGCTACGAGTGCGCGGCGCCGGTCGCCGGTACGCCGGGCAGCGGCAACGTCTGCCGCTCGATCATCCCGAAGGAGGTCGCCGGCGTGCGCGTCTACCGCGACATCCAGGACCGCTGGGTCGACTCGCGGCCGATCTGGAACCAGCACGCCTACAGCGTGACCAACGTGAAGGACGACGGCACCATCCCGGCCACCGCGGCCTGGAGCCAGAACTGGAAGCAGTCCAAGATGAACAACTTCCGCCAGAACCAGCAGGGGCAGCTGAACCCGAGCACGGTGCCCGACCTCACGGCCCGCCCGCCGGGCGTGAGCTGCGCGGCGGGCGCGATGAGCGTGCAGGCGGAGGTCTGCAACCGCGGCACCAAGGCGGTGGGCGCCGGGGTCAGCCTGACGGCCTACGTCGGTGACCCCAAGGCAGGGGGCAAGGTGGGCTGCACCGCGACGACGAAGAAGGTGCTCGCGATCGGCGTCTGCGAGCTGGTCAGCTGCTCGATCGCGCCGTCGCCGGTGGGCAAGGTCGACCTCTACCTGGTCGCCGACGACGCGGGCGGCGGCAAGGAGGGGTACGTGGAGTGCTACGACAAGAACAACACGTCGGTGCTCAAGGGAGCCATCTGCCCGTAGCTCTCCCCGCCAGGCCGTGAGGGCTCGGGCGGCGCGCGCGGATGGATAGCGGGTCGCTTGACCCCCCCCGGGGGCTGACGCAGAATCGTCGTCGACGGAGCAGCGCGTGAGGCGGTGAGCTCACGGAAGGCCCGTCGACGGAGGCAGTGTCATGCGTGGCTTCGCCCGCCTCAGCGCCGCGGTGCCGGTCTGCGGCGTCACCGACTTCGCCTCGAACGGCGAGCGGATCCTCGCGCTCTGGCAGCAGGCCGACGCCGCGCGGAGCGCGCTCGTCGTCTTCCCCGAGCTCTGCCTCTCGGCCTACACCGCCCGCGACCTGCTCCTCGATGGGCACCTGCTCGAGTCCTGCCTGGGACAGCTCGAGCGCCTGCGCCTGGAGAGCCGCCGGCTGGCGCCGCTCGCCGTGGTCGGCGCGCCGCTGCGGATGGGGGCGCGGCTCTTCAACGTCGCGGTGGCGCTGCAGGGCGGTCGCATCCTCGGCGTGGTGCCGAAGGCCTACCTGCCCAACTACCGCGAGTTCGAGGAGGCGCGCTGGTTCCGCCCCGGCACCGAGGTGCCGCCGGGCAGCACGATCTCGCTCCTCGGCGAGGAGGTCCCCTTCGGGCTCGACCTCCTCCTCGCCGCGCGCGATCTCCCCGACCTCGTCGTCGGCCTGGAGATCTGCGAGGACTACTGGGTGCAGATCCCGCCGTCGGCCTACCAGGTCTCGGCGGGCGCCACCGTCGTCTGCAACCTCTCGGCCTCGAACTTCACCGTCGGCAAGGCCGAGCTGCGCAGGCTGCTGGCGCGCGCCGCCGCCGACCGCGGCAAGTGCGCCTACCTCTACGTGGCGGCCGGACCCGGCGAGTCCTCCACCGACCTCGCCTTCGACGCCGACGCGTTCCTCTGCGAGAACGGCCGCGAGCTGGCCTCCTCGCGGCGCTTCTCGCGCGAGGACCAGCTGGTCACCGCCGACGTGGACCTCGAGCTGCTGCAGCACGAGCGCCTGGTGACCGGCACCTTCAGCGACTGCGCGCGTGAGCACGCGCGGCCCTTCCGCCGCCTGGCCTTCGACGCCGGGGACGGCGGCGCACGCGGTGGGCTGCGCCGCGAGGTGGCGCGGCACCCGTTCCTGCCCAAGGACCCGCAGCAGCTCGCGGCGCGCTGCTGGGAGATCTTCGAGATCCAGACCAACGCCCTGATGACCCGCGTCGCTGCCACCTGCTGCGAGCGGCTCGTCCTCGGCCTCTCGGGTGGCCTCGACTCGACGCAGGCCGCGCTCGTCTGCGCGAGCGTCCTCGATCAGCTCCGGCGGCCGCGCGATCGGCTCCTCTGCGTGACCATGCCGGGGCTCGGCACCACCAGCGGGACGCGCGACAACGCCGTGCGGCTCGCGCGCGCGCTGGGCGCCGAGCTGCGCGAGATCGGCGTCTCGGAGGCCACGCGGCTGGTGCTCGCCGCGGTGGGCCACGCCTGCGCCGCCGAGGCGCCCACCGTCGAGGCGCTGCTCGCTCGGCTGCGCACGGAGCCAGGGCTCGCCGACACCGTGCTGGAGAACGTGCAGGCGCGCCTGCGCACGCTGCTCCTGATGACGCTCGCCAACCAGCACCGCGGGCTGGTGATCGGCACCGGCGACCTCTCCGAGAAGGCGCTCGGCTGGGCCACCTACGCCGGCGACCACATCTCCATGTACGACGTCAACGCGAGCGTGCCGAAGACGCTGATCCGCTTCGTCATCCGCTGGGTGGCCAATGAGCGCGTGGCGACCTGGTCGGCGGGCGAGCCGGCCACGCTGCGCGAGGTCCTCTTCGCCATCCTGCAGACGCCGATCTCGCCGGAGCTGCTCCCCGCCGACGCCGAGGGCAAGATCGCGCAGCTCACGGAGGAGGCCATCGGCCCCTACGAGCTGCACGACTTCTTCCTCTACCACTTCGTGCGGCACGGCGCGCGGCCCGGGCGCATCCTCGACCTGGCGCAGGTCGCCTTCGCGGGCGCCTACTCCCTCGACGAGGTGAAGCGCTGGCTGATGGTCTTCCTGCGCCGCTTCTTTGCCAGCCAGTTCAAGCGCTCGTGCACCGCGGACGCGCCCAAGGTGGGGATGGTCTCGCTCTCGCCGCGCGGGGACTGGCGCATGCCCTCCGACGCGCGCGTGACCTCGTGGCTGGCGGAGGTCGAGTCCTATCCGAGCTGAGGCGGGCTAGATCGAGACGAGCGGACCGGCCGCGCGAGGCAGCTGGCGGGGGCGCCGCGCCCAGGGCAGGCGCACGCGCGAGAAGCCACCGCGGAGGCCCTGGTAGACGAGGTAGGGGGCGAGCAGCAGCGAGCAGATCGCCATCAGCGTCATGAGCAGCATCAGGGTGAGGAAGAGAGCGATCCCGGTCCCGCGCATCTCCATCAGCCTTTCTCCTGGGGCGTCTCGTCACTGAAATGAGCTGAATGGGATGATCTACGAAGGCGCGGACGGAATCTTCTCGCTCGTCCGTCAGGATTTCGCCCGGGAGCACTCTCCCGGAGGACAAGGTCGACCTCACCAACCATTCGGGCGAGGCGCCGCCGCGCACGCCGAGCGACAATTTGTTGGGGTGCAGATCCTCTGAGTACACGTGGCATTTGCGGCCGTTGGGTCTGGTTTCCGACGGTGAGCAGCATTCACGCGGCGAGGTCCATGATGGGCGCGGGTGAAGTGCGCAGCAGGCGCGGGGCGATG